>CBFCZE010000234.1:0-1574 GCA_965602655.1 uncultured bacterium | reverse complement strand
AGGACTCGATCAGCCAACGGTTTTACTGCCATTTTTTTCTCCTTACGTAAACTGCGTTTAAATATATCTCTATGTTTTCATTTACCATCTATTAGCACTCGTTTTCGTTGAGTGCTAACAGGTGGTCAAATATATTCGGTTTAACCAAATTGTCAAGCGAATAGTTCAAATTATTTTTATATTTTTTCTTGCTTTACATGATTGCCGGATAAGGTCTTAGCAAATCAAGCGGCTTGATAATCGGAAATAATCTTCAAACCTTCAAGAGTCAAGGCCGGATTAATCGATTTTATATAATTTGAGTATTTCTGGAAATCGGCCGCCAAACCGCCGGTTCCAATCACTTTAGGTTTTGCGCCCAACTCATCACAAATATTATCAATTATTTTGTCAACCTGGCCAACAGTACCGTAAAACAGCCCCGATTTTATCGATTCGGCCGTGCTTTTACCAATTGCATGCACCGGTTTTTCTATTCTAACCTCGAATAGTCGAGCCGCTTTGGCAGCCAATTGGGCGGCTGACATCTCCGGACCGGGGGCAATGGCACCGCCCAGATATTGTCCATTAGATGTTACAACATCAAAGTTTATGGTGGTTCCGAAATCAACGACTATAATCGGCCCGCCGAATTTATCATAGGCGGCAACAGCGTTGGCAATCCGGTCGGCGCCGACAGCCGAGGGGTCATCATAGGCGATTTTTATCGGTAATTTTATTGCCGATGAAACTATCAGCGATTTTATCTTGAAATATTTGCCCGACATTCTTTCATAAACCGGGGTTAGTCGGGGAACAACCGAACCGATGACAACTCGATTCAAATCGGATGTTTTAATATTCATTCTTTCCAAAAGACCGGTAATAAAAAATCCGCATTCATCAACGGTCAGAGAATGGTTGGAGGCAACACGAAAATGATCTATCAAACGGTGGTTATCAAAGACACCGGCGACCGTATCGGTATTGCCTATATCGATAGCGAGTAACATAAAACGAATATATCCAACATATCTTCGAAAGTCAAATCGCAATAATCTAACTGTTCAAATTTTGAGCATCCTGTTGGTAACAATAGTATATCTGCCGATAATAAAAAAATAACATTTGAATTAATAATAAGGAGAATATTATGAGGTTTTTAATTATCCTATTGGTAGGTTTGCTGATTCTGGCAAATGCGGGATGCGGTCATAAGGTGCTCGTTATCAAGACAGGTCAATCGGAGAAAAAGCTTGATTCACGTGCTGTTCCGAACAAAGAGAATCCAAAACAGTCGGATATTTTTCTGGCCAAAGCCAAAAAGTTTTACCTTAAAGGCAAATATAAGCAGGCACTGAGTTTTTGCGAAAAAGCGATTAAGTTCAATCATAACAACTGGGAGGCACACTATTATATGGGTCTGGCAATGCAAAGAAAAAGATTATACGCACAATCTATCGAGGCGCTGAAAATAGGATTACGGCTTGGCCCCGAAAGCAGATTTATAAAATCCGAGATGCATTGTAATCTTGCTATTAACTATGAAAAAATGGGGATGGCCGAAAGAGCCCGCAGCGAGTATCAACTGGCGC
>CBFCZE010000233.1:0-1589 GCA_965602655.1 uncultured bacterium | reverse complement strand
GACTCGCCGTCAGTCGATTATGTCAAACCAAAGTGATAATGTGACGCTTATGTCTCTGGCTGATAAACTTGATCCGTTTGATTATTATCTTGAAGAGGGTTTCAGCCTTGGCATATCGGCCGGATTGTTGAAAAAAACCACATTAGATCTTGAATACAACGATTTTCTACAATCATCTGTTGACAACAGCACCGAATTTAGTCTGTTTCGGAAAAGCAAGAAACATCGCCTCAATCCAGTCATAAATGATGGTCGATTTCGGTCAATTTCGGCAAGAATCACCTGGGATTCGCGGCCGCTAATGAAAAATAAGAGAAACAGGGTCGGCAAACTTGATTATGGTCTTCTTTCAAGGATTAGATTCGGATTTGAATATTCCGGTCGGGATTTTATCAAGAGCGACTTTCATTTTAGGCGATTTGAACTATCGCTTTATCATGAAAAACAGCTGTTTAATTTGGGACAAAGCTCAATTTTCCTATATGGCGGATTATCCGAATATAATCTGCCGCCTCAAAGCTCTTTTATTGTGGATTATAGCGGGATTATTTTTGTCAGGCCAATTTCATTCAAAACATTGGGGGAGAACAACTTTGAGGGAAATAAGGCCGCCGTTATATATTATCATCATGATTTTGGCCGGAACCTGTTTGAATGGAGTCAAATTCCATTAATTAAGAATATTCCCTTTTCGCTTGGGATTCATGGCGGTGCCTTCTGGGTCAGTCAAAAAGATGCCTATAATTCGCAATTTATTGCATATCACAAAGTTGCAGATAAAGCATATCACGAAATAGGTTTTTCTATTGGCCGAATTACTGCATTTCGATATCGGCTTTACTTTACCTGGCAATTATCTGATTATGTAACCGAGAAATTTGCCATAACCTTAGGTGGGGACCTGTTTTAGACTAATCGACCGTGTCCGGCGGCTGACTGATATACAAATATATTTCCAGAAGAATATTATTCTGTAAGTCGTTTGGATTCTTTGGCTTGGAGGAAATTGTCAAAATTTCCGGTTGCGAGATTTCTTTTAATCTTATTATTTCCTCGATATCTATCTCGTTGTCTGACATATATATAGTTGTCGGCGTGGATACCGTAATCAAATCATCGGCGCAGGTTCGGTCAAACGGATAACCGGTAAGCTTTTGAAACCACCAGTAATAAATCATATTATTTAGCGGGATTGAAAACGCTTCGATTTTCTCCTTCCGCTTTTCTATCCAACGACTTGAGGTAAGATATGGATCGACCGCGATTGCGGCGGTAATTCTGTCTTCTTTGCGAATGGCACCAATTGCGGCATCACCGCCAATTTCAAAACCAACCGCGATAACCGGCGGCGCCAGCATTTCATGAATATTCAAATAAGCAATCAGGTCAATCAGATCATCGGTTTCATAATCTCCGGCAAAATGATGTTTGCCGCCCGACAACCCGCAGGCCCGTTGGTCGTAAGTTAAAACCGCCAATCCGGAATCAAGCAACGGCGAGATATATGATATAATCGCGGTTCGGTCAGTATCGTCGGGATGCAGCAGAATGACTGTTCCTTTTGTCGAATCAAAAACGGTACTGTCCGG
>CBFCZE010000232.1:0-1672 GCA_965602655.1 uncultured bacterium | reverse complement strand
GCATCGCTTTTTTCTACTTCGAGCTTTTTCTGCCGCTCCATTTCCCAGCGACGCAATTGACGATCAATAATCGTTTCGATAGATGTCATAAAAACCCTCCTTTAAGAATTAAGAAGGTGGTCTAATTTCTAAATAAAATATAATAAAGAAAACTGTTTATGCAACCGGATATTTGAATAACTCTGCGTATCTACTTGCAGTAGATTTACTGGAAAAAGTGTTTATCGCTTTTTGAAATCCCCCCTGGCGAAGATTATCTCTGAGAATTTTATCTGATACAAGTTTCTTTAAGGCTTCGGCCAGACTTTCCGGACTGTCTTCTTCGACAAGTAAGCCGGTCCGGTTTTCATCTATAATATCTGTAATCCCCCCCGAATCGGTGCCGATTACCGGTCGGCGACAGAGCATTGCCTCGGTCAGAGACAAACCGAATCCCTCATCCACGGAATTGAGAACAACAATCGCAGCCTTATTATAAATCTCTCTCAGTTTTTCCTGAGAAACCGGGTTCAATATTTTAACTTTTTCGGTAAGCTGGTTTTCTTCTATCAGGGACAACAGCTTCTGCTTCTCAGGGCCTTCGCCGTAAATTTCCGCCCTCAGTTTTGGAAATTCTGCTTTTAATATAGCCATCGCTTTTATGAAAACATCGAGTTTCTTTTGAACGGTCAGCCGTGAAACAGACAGAATCAAATCCGGATCCTCGGCTATATTGCTGTCGGGGTAAAACAGTTTTTCATCGTTGGGAAGCGGGATAACATCGATTTTATCGGCGATATAAATATCCCGCTCGAGAATTAATCGTTTAAGATAGTTGGAGACCACACTCCATCGTTTGAATTTGTTTATAACCGGCTTGAAGAACAGATAAATCATATAATAGCTGGTCAGCAGGCGGACATCGGTTCCGTGTGAATGGAGAAACATCGTTATTTTATCGCCAAATCTATCCTTTAGAAAATAACCGACAATACCGTTCGGGATAATCCAGTGGATCGATACAGTCGAAATATTTTCTTTTTCTATTACTTCAGTTGTTTTTTTATAGGCGGCTTTCAGAAATTTTATCAATCTGAATATTTTAAAAGGATTAGTTAAAACCTGCCGATGCATATTCCCGCGATAGGCAAATGTTTCATTGGTGTCTTCAGCGTAGCGGAAACGAAAAATTTTGATCCCGTCGATTTCCTCATATTCGGCTGTCCCGGCATCGTGCGGCGCCACCACAAAAATCTCAAAGCCGAGTTCGGTCAGTTTGGTCGCCAGAAGATGCAAAAACACTCCGGCAAAATCCCCCCTCCGCCGGATATAGTTATGCGTCAGTAGAAGTATTTTATTATTATCGTTAGAATTCAGCTTCAAACTCCCGTAATATCATAAACAATTGTTAACAATATATACACCTAAAGATATTATAAAAAAGAAAATAATCATCTTCTTGTTTCAAGGGTATCATTGGTATTATTATATTATTAATAGGTAATGATATTAACAAATTAAAATTACGAGGGAAATAAAATGCAAAATTTCATTTTCAATAACCCCATCAAAATGATATTTGGGCCGGGCGAACTGGATAAAATCGGTGTCGAGGCTAATGCTTTCGGCAAAAAAGCGATGATTGTAACCGGCAGAGGTTCATCATCGAAATTCAATATTCTCAGCCGGGTGC
>CBFCZE010000231.1:0-1687 GCA_965602655.1 uncultured bacterium | reverse complement strand
TTATTATTATCGTAGATTAGTTTGTATTGCAAATCGATATGGATTGCAGATAAATGAAAAAAATAAGGGAGATTATATGAATCAGAATATCGATCTGGAGAAAATTGAAAAAAAGGTATATCTGTCTTATCACCAGGACGGTCTGTGGGATATTGCCCTGGGAATAGCTTTATTAAGTATGGGATTTTCAATGCTGTTTGAAGAGATGATTATTTTTATTGTATTTATTCCGCTTCTGTTGATAAGTGCCGTCGGCATAAAAAAGGCATTTACTCGTCCGCGCCTTGGTTACGCCAAATTTTCTCCGCAAAGAGAAAACAAAGAGAAAAAAAACATATCTAATATGGTAATTCTTTTTACCTTTACCGCACTAGCCGGGGTTGTGGTTTTTTGGGGATACACCGGCGATTCTGATATACATCTCTGGCTCAGAAGCCTGAAGCTGCTTCCGCTCGGGGCAGTTATGGCACTATCAATCGGTGTTATCGGAGCGCTTTTTGGAATATGGCGCTTTGTGTTATATGGCATTTTAATATTTGGCTTATTTCTTGCTGGTCACTTTTTTCAAAGTGATCCGCAGGCTTATATGATTTTGCTCGGATTCATCTTTTTTGTAACCGGCCTTATTTTGATGTTTCGTTTTATAAGGAAATTCCCTAAACAAAAAGAAAATAACATTAGTTATGGACCTCAGTAAAGATAATAACAAAAGGCCGTTGTCGGAAATAAATCGTGTGGTGCATGAGCCGGCCCGGTTTTTGATAATGACATATTTATATGTTGTCGAAAGCGCCGATTTTCTTTTTCTGGAGCGCCGGACAAAACTGACGCGGGGGAATCTGTCGTCGCATTTGAATAAACTTGAGATGTCCGGTTATGTGGAAATAAAAAAAGAATTTGTTGAAAAAATACCAAGAACACTTTTAAGTTTGACAAAATCGGGGCGAGAAGCGTTTGATAAATATCGGCAAAATATGAAACAGGTATTAAACAATCTGCCGAATGAGAAATTGGGTTGATCCTAATGAATGAATCTTATCTAAAAATCGACCATGAATATCTGTACTACCGGTACAATGATATTAGGCCAGACCGAATATCGCTTCTGTTTGTGCATGGTCTCGGCGATTCGGGTTTAAGCTTTGAAGATGTTTTTAAAGACAGCCGCTTCAATGATTACAATCTTGTCGTTCCGGATTTGATAGGTTATGGCCGCAGTTCCGGCGCGGCAGACAAAAAACGATACAGTTATGCATTGCATGTCGAGCGGTTATGGAAACTTATCAAAAAGCTGAAATTAAATAATCTAATCGTTGTCGGGCATTCGATGGGCGGTGATATAACCACCCTTTTATGCCAGTCGGATACAAAAAGCCTGATAAAAAAATATGTTAATATCGAGGGGGATATCACTCAGTTTGACCTGACTATCTCTAAGGCGGCGGTGCAGGCAAATAATAGCGGCCGGTTTGATAAATGGTTCGAGACAGGGTTTAAGAAAAAGATTGTTTTTGATGGTTGGGGACATCTTCGATCGGGCCGGATCTATTATGCGTCGGTATCTTTTTGCCGACCGGAAGCATTGTTGGAAAATGCAATAGAATTGGTTAATCGCAACAGTTGTCTGGAAGGGAAATTCAAAAGCGAGATTGGCAAAATCTATTGTAAGTTATCTGTCCCGCGAGTT
>CBFCZE010000230.1:0-1764 GCA_965602655.1 uncultured bacterium | reverse complement strand
TTTATATCAAAATCCAAAGAACGGTCTTTTTTATTGCCAACTCCTTTGATTGAAATCTGCTTTTTTAAATTTCCCGGCTCAACCTGGTAATTGAAAGTGATATTGATAATAATTCTTCCCGAATCGTTATTTTTGTCGGCCGTCAAAACCTCATAATTAAAGCCCTTCACCGCCAGAAAGGGCGTTTGAAAATCAAATTTGCGGCTGTCGTAGATTTTATTTCCGTAAAGAAAAGCCTTATCCGATTTAACTCGAGTCGTATATTCGGTGGCCGGGCGCAGTTTATCCTCAGGATAGAACCTGAAAATATTATTTTCAATCCAGCGGCCCAGACCCACTATTTCCGGTTTAAAAATCAATGGGGGATCCAAAACCGGTTTATCCAGACTGTCATCGGGAACCATATCTCTTGAAAATTTGACGGTTATATTTGTTTCTCTATCTGTTATTCCTGACGGTTCAAAAACCGATGCTTTGACATTAAGATCCGGTTTGGTTTGCGGCATATCGGCAAGAAGCTTTACGAAAACGCCGGTACCGATAAGTAGTCCAACCATATACAGCAGTACTTTGACCGGCAAGACAGATTTTCCCTTTTCCTTGTTTGATAATTGCATGTTATCCTCCGTTATATCCGGGCCTATAGAAAAACTCGGACACTAAAACAATTCACCCAATTTTTAAACTGAGCGCAAAAACACTCAATTTGTAATATTATATTTTCGCAGGCAAAATAGTTTTGATTAAGACTATTAAGAGAAAAACTGAGGTCTATAATATTATACACAAGTTTATAAAAACGAACCAAATATTTTTATTATCAATTATAATTATTTGATTTTATATTTTTTCATTTTTTTGTAAAGATGCGACCTTTCCAGACCGAGCCGGCGAGCCGCCTCGGTAACTCTTCCGTCCGATTGGGTCAGGGCCGATTCGATATACTGTTTCTCAAAATTTTCGGTGGCTCTTTTTAATTTGTCTATAGATGAAGTACTGCTTCCCGGTATCAACGGTTTGATATCAACAATATCCGCTGTCGATTTATCGCAATAAATATTCACCCGTTCCATAATATTTTTAAGCTCACGAACATTGCCGGGGAAACTGTAATCCTTTAGAAATGTAATTGCCTTAGGTGATATTTTTTTTGGTTCGCCGCCGGTTTCATTGGCGAAACGATTCAGAAAATAATCGGCCAGTAAAGGTATATCACTATTGCGTTCCCTCAAAGGCGGGATATCAAACTGTACCACATTGAGTCTGAAATACAAATCCTCACGGAAATCTCCCTGGCTTATTTTATTTTTCAAATCTTTATTCGACGCGGCGATAATATTTATTTTTATTTCCAGTGGTTTATCAGAACCGACCGGTGTCACCTGATTAGTTTCGATTACTCTTAATATCTTGGCCTGCGCCGCCGGACTCATCTCGCTTATTTCATCCAAAAATATTGATCCACCGTCGGCTTCGACAAAACGGCCTTTACGATCCTTGGTGGCACCGGTGAAGGCGCCCGAGGTATGGCCAAAAAGCTCCGATTCCACCAACTCCGATGGCAGAGCGGCGCAGTTGACACTGATAAAGGGGCCGTCCGAATTCAAGCTATACCGATGTATCATATTGGCCACAAGTTCCTTGCCGGTGCCGTTCTCGCCCAGAATCAAAAAGCGTGAGGTTTTTGGGGCCGATATGGTTATGTCATTTTTCAACTTTTTCATTTTGGTTGAATTGCCAATCAGTTCACCATAAAGCAGGGAT
>CBFCZE010000229.1:0-1841 GCA_965602655.1 uncultured bacterium | reverse complement strand
CCGGAGGAATACATGATCGAATTGATTCGATGGCAAATCGTCAAAAATTATTCCATATTTGGCTGAGACCGCAACAATTTCATACTTAAGTTCCAATTCTTTGCAGATCAGGTGCAAGAGATATGTTTTATCCTTACAATCGGCGATACCGGATTTAATTATTTCCTCGGCTCTATTAGGCTTGCCGATATGCGCCGTTGCCGATCCGACCGAGGCATACTTCAGCTTATCTCTAACCCAGTAAAAAGCATCCTTTAAAATCTCTTCGGTATTTTTTCGGGTTGCTAAAATATTTTCAATTTGAACCGGAATATTATCTTCAGTTTTGATATCCCCAAAATTAATTTCTAAAACAGATTTGGCCACGCTGCTCCAGTCAAAATCGGCAGTTGCACAGCCAACAGTCGGATTACACAAATATTTTTCGAAAGGAGATTTTGTACCGGTGACTGGAATATATTTATGAAGTTCAAATGAAGTTATATGTCGACCGTTATTATCAGATTCGGTTTTTTCTATAAGATTCAAATAATTGCGCTTGCTAAATTGAAGCTTGATATCTTTGGGTGATTCAAATCTTGCCGACGCATAGAACGTCGGATAAAATGCATGATTTAAATTGGCATTTATAATAAAATGCGGTTTTTCATCCTCAATAGATCTGCTTTCTCTGCAAAGGAGATGATAGTTCATTTCAATTATGTCACCATTGGACATCTCACGCAATATCCAGGAGCCAATTCTTTCGGATTCAACGGTAATATATATATTTCTTTCCTGACTATCTCCGATTACAAACTGATCGCGCGGGATTTCCTGCGGATCCTGACCGTTTCGAATTATGCGGCAATTGGAATATAATAATTGTTCGAGACCCCCAATTTCAAAACTTAGACTGCCAAGCATACGTGCAGCCGCCGCTCTGCGAACCTGAAATATTTCACGCTGTTTCCTGATGTACCAACCATCAAGACCCAATATGTATCGTTGGTCTATGGCCAGCGCGACCAGGCCGTAATGTTTTTTCAATTCCCAATCGGTACAATCAATTTTTAATTTTTCGATTTTTTCGACACCCTCATACCATTCAACTTTTGGCATTGATTCGTATTTATTCAGTCCGACATCGCGCAAACCATTAACCGCCGCCAGTATGGCATATTCCTGACCCTTCTCCGGCTCACCCAATTCACCATAAAGCGTTGAGATAAAATTCTGGACAGAGAAATTTTTGGAGTGAAATTTGTTATATTGTAAAATCCTTTTGAGGGCGTCACGTTTTTTCCCGGATTCATAAAGCCTTGTTGCATTTTTAATTATTTCCTGATCTTCATGATATTCATCCGTGATGGTGACCTGGACCTCATATTCATAGTACTGCTTGAAATCATCAAATTTGAGATGTACTTTATTTATCAGCATAATTTTTGGAGGATAAATCCTGATCATTATCATTTCGCCGGCACCGAGATATTTAAACCAGCAAGAATCCAAACAGTTTTTATTTTCATCGATAAATGTCGCCGATTTTAAGACCAGCTGTGATGTGGCCGGCAAAAATAATTCAATGTAAATAGGCTTCCGAGGGACAAAAAAAGTTATTATAAGCTCATTTTTATCATCCGGGATATGGACTGCCATTTCATAATGATAAGTTGGCCTGGATGAAAATCTGGATTTCAGAAAATAATGTAATCTTTTAAAAAAGGATATCGATGCCGGTTTCGGCAAAGAATCATTATCCACAGATTCTTCAAACTCTCTATCGTTTTTCTTTCTTAATAAATACGATCCAAACCAGAATAAAAGAAAGGCCAGGAAAATTATCATTCCTGGTTCCA
>CBFCZE010000228.1:0-1943 GCA_965602655.1 uncultured bacterium | reverse complement strand
ACGAACATAGAAATAAAATAGAAGAAATAAAATCCCAACGCCAATCAATATTTTAAAATAAACAATATCATTTTCTTTAATCCGATCATACCTGAGTGACAATATATACTATACGGGAAATTAGGCAATTCAATATCTTGTCATCGAAATTTATCCGAACCGCCCGGATTTGACTAAACACAAAATTTCCCTGTAATCTGTTCCGTTTCATATTAGTCCAACGAATTGGGTTTGTTCCGTCATTTTTTGACTTTTGCTATCAACTTGATAGTAAAATTGTAATTTCCATTCTTAATAATTATTCATGTACAGATAGGAACGGACGGAATTAAGGGTGATCTGGTAGTGAATTTGATTAATTGATTCTTATAGATACTCTCGGGCAGATGTGGATTCGACGAGGCTAACCGCGCACAGAATCAATTCACGTCAGTTATAGATTTTGAGTTAGTAGACTTTCGCTAATATTGACAATCAGACGAAAATCTTCCTGAGATATATTCTGGAATTGAAAACCGACGGTATAATTCCCGGGCATAATGTCCTCTTCACACCAGACGGCCTTAAGCTTAAAAAGTATTTCCCCATTACTTAAAATATTATCAGGAACAATCATCCTGCAATCGATAACGGTTCCTTGCGGAATATGTTCTTTTCCCGTCAGCATCAAACCTCCCGGAGAATAATTGGCCAGGTGCCCCAATAAAAGACCGGTTGTTGCGTCAAATACCTCTATGGGAGTTTGAATGTATACTCTATCGGTTTCTCGTTTTTTGCTCATAACCAACTCCTTATCTTAATATTAAGCATTCAGGTTAAACACAGCGCTGTTATAGAAATCTAATTTACCGGCAATTGATCATAATGCCTGATAGATATTATTATCGACATTAGTCGTAAAGTCTTAATGGATAATTTCGCTCTAATTTCAACTTATATAAATGGCGGGAGCGGCCAAAAATAAAATAATCTATACTTTATTAAACAAACGGACAAGGAAGCGGTGGAAGGCATGAAAGCCGGTAACCGGCTCGGCATACATCAAGATACATTTTTTACTGACTGTCTTTATCTCATTCTCTTCTGCCTTTTTTATTGCGGCAGAGAAATCTTTGCCTTGCTGAAACCAGAGGTGAGTGAATCCGGCCTCAACAGCGTCATCGACGACAGTTTTGGCGGTATCGGGAAAAACGGCAATTATGGCGGTTTTTATTTCTTCAGGTAATCCGGCCAGATTGGAATAGCATTTATCGCCATCGAAATTTTCCTTATTCGGGTGAACCGGATAAACCGAATATTCCCGTCTTTTAAGTGTTTTATATATCGCTCCCCCGAATTTTTTATCCGAGACGCCAACCACGGCGACAGACTTGGAATCTATAAATTGTTTTATGGTCTCATTCATTTGATATTTCCCTTAAATTCAATGCCTCTATCCCCCGAGCTACTGGCGCATATATCAAAATGTAATTTATAATATAAAATAGTCAGGACCGCAAGGGTCATGATCCGTAAATCTATGGATTCTATATTATTTTTTAGGAGAAATTGGAATTTTCTTTATTATCTTTTCAATACCGCGCAAATATTTTTTATTCGATATCCAAACGCTTAGCCCTCTATATTTACTTGTTTTTTTATGAAATGAACTTTCCCAGAAATGCAGTTTCTCAACATCATATTTGGAATCAATGTCAAAGTAAGCTTGAGATGGCGGGTGAACATATACTCTCAGATTGTTGCGCATAATGTTGATTGTCAAGAACTCTCGCCTTTTTGAAAAAAAAGATATGGCCTTTCCATCAATAGTTTTTATGTCATCAATCCTTTCCGCCAAAAGAGTAATAATACTTTCAAAGAGCTTGTGAAGGACTTCAACAACATTTGGTTCTTTAATCCTCTGCGAATATTGAAACCACATATCATCGCTTACAAGCTTCCGT
>CBFCZE010000227.1:0-2012 GCA_965602655.1 uncultured bacterium | reverse complement strand
TAAGGTTCTGGTGGCCGCCGGGATGAAACCGAACAGCGCCGGATTGAATCTTGAGGAGATTGGAGTCAAGCTTGATCCGAAAGGATTTGTCAAAGTGGATAAAAAAATGCGATCCAGTATCCCTAATATATTCGCTATCGGTGATGTTGTTGGCGGGCTGATGCTGGCACATAAGGCGTCGCACGAGGGAATAGTTGCGGCTGAGGTTATCGGTGGTCTGGAATCTGTTGTCGATTGGAAAGCTGTCCCGTATGCCGTCTTCACCGATCCGGAGATTGCTGGTATCGGAAAAACTGAAAAAGAGGCAGTTGATTCCGGACACGATATCAAGGTCGGTCTGTTTCCTTATAATGCGGCCGGCAAGGCGGTGGCGACTCTGGCCGGGGATGGGTTTGCTAAAGTTATTTCCGAGGTCAAAACCGATAGGATACTGGGGGTACATCTGTTTGGTCCGCATTCGGGTGATGTCATTTTTGGCGCCTCGATTTTGTTTGAGAAAGGTGGAACGGCTGATGACCTGGGACATGCGATGGCTGTTCATCCAACTTTGACCGAGGCGTTGATGGAGGCCGGTCTGCAGGCCAATAAAAGAGCGATTCATATTTTGAATGAGTGATAATTCAGGTTCCATTTATTTGATATTTAAAAATTTTTAAAATTCCCTGTAGCTATATCACCTCCATATAATTCCAGCAAAATGGGTTCGTTTTGCATATAAAAAGTTTTTGAACCTAATATTCTCTTCGTAATAAATTTTCAATGCTCTTATATCATTAATGTATTTAAGATACAGTAATAGAATAACAATGGGTTGGTGGGAAAAGTGTCGATTTATTGTCAAGGGAGTGAATCCACCGCAAGCGGATGGGGCACCACAATTAGAAATTCATAGTTATGAAATAACCTCAGGGTTCCTGACGGCGCGGGTGGAAAATAATAAAGGCGGTCATATAGGATTTTACTTGTCTGACCGGCATTATTTAGGTATATTTTATTGGGTTTGAGCAGACGCCCAAAATACCAATAGAATGCCATTTTTTTATTCTGGAGGAAGACATGGACTATGCAAAACTGTTAACCAGAAATGTAGGCATCTGGGTCATGATTATGTGCCTGATTCCGGTAACGTCAATCTTAATGGCGGAGAATCTGTCGGTCACGCTCGAGAGTGGCGATTATCAGATCGAGTCCGCGGATAACGGGAATCACAATGTTATGATTGAAGGCTTTGGACGAATGTTGATTCCCGGTTGCCCTGAACTCCCGGCCAAAGTATTCTTGATTGCAATTCCATATGGAGCCGATGTATCGCACGTAACGATTGAACCGATCGGCTCGGTTGAATTGCCGGGTTCATTTGACATTGCACCGGCACCGCCATTTATGCCAATGAACAATGACAAGGCTATGGTGGAAAAATACGGTAACCTGTATCATGCGAATTACAAGATGACCTACTCATCTGATGTTGCCTGGCCGGAACAGGTTGGAGAATACATTGGCACAGGAGACCTGCGCAAGTATCATTTCGCAAAAGTTTCATACCGTCCGTTTTCGTATCATCCTATATCACAGAAATTGATTTATCATCCGTCTTTGAATATTTCCATTGAGTATTCATTACCATCAGAACCTGATCCTAAAATTGAAAAGATTCTCAGTGATACTATAGCTGATGAACGTGCTTCGCGTCTTCTGGTTAATTATGCAGAAGCAGAGAAATGGTACAAACCGGCCAATAGCACCGATTTTACAAGAGATGAATCTTATAATTATATTATTGTTACGACGGAAGATCTGGTTGATGCCCTGAGCGATTTCGTCAAATGGAAAGAACAGATTGGTTTTAGCGTAAATGTTGTAACGACTTCCTGGGTCGAGGCCAATTATACCGGTATTGACCTTCCGGAACAGATAAGAAATTTCCTGATAGATAAATATATGGTTTGGGGGATAGAGTATTTATTGATTGTCGGGAATATTGATGTTATTCCAATGCGCCACTGTTTCCC
>CBFCZE010000226.1:0-2039 GCA_965602655.1 uncultured bacterium | reverse complement strand
GCCGTTGCCGACAAACTTTGATTTTTATTTGAATATATCCAGGGCGGCCGATATTGAATCTGCCGCCTTTTTATTTTAAATTGGATTGAACATTATTCTATTTTATTCGTATAAAATATAGAAGATAAGACCGATAATATTTAACTCCACCTGTAATAATGACATCTTGCCGCCAGAACATAATCGCCGTTATGGCAAAATTTTTGGAGGGTATTAAAATGTGTATCAAAAGAAAACTCACAAACTTTCAATTGCTGGCTCTTTCGATTGCCATTCTATTTTTATTCGCTGTTCAATTTACCGGCCTTGGATGCGGCAAGGGAACCGATCCAAAGAATAATCCGGATGGCAGTCTAACTAATTCCAGTGGCTGTATTTCATACTTATCGGCACCCAAAGGTAATCTGGTTCCGCCATGTTGCACCGGTTTCATCTATGATTATGACAGTGAGGAAGGAACTCTTTCTATATCACATGTTGGTGCCGGGTTTAACTGCTGCTCGGATCAGTCGGCTGACATTACTTTTAATGATAGCTTGATTTTGATAGATGAAAATGAAAGCGGAGAATTATGCCATTGTCTTTGTCTTTATGACATTGACTATGAATTAGAAAATATTACTCCCGGTATATATACCATTAGATTTATTGAACCATATGCAAATGATGAAGATATCCCGCTTGAACTGACCTTCGACCTGGTTTCGGATCCGACAGGAAGCGTTATGGTAGAACGAAACCATTATCCCTGGGATAGTAGTACTAATCCTGTCGCGAAATTGACTGCTTATAGTGATTGCGGAGGATTTCAGGTTGACAAGGCCGAATCAGATTCATTGGCTTGTTTATTTTATAATTATGATGGCGACAGTATTTTAACTCTTCAACGTACTAATGCAATTTTTAATTGCTGTCCCGACACATTATGGGCCGATATTGATATTGAATATAATACAATTTTAATCGAGGAAAAAGAATCTATAGAAATTGGCGGCGGATGCGATTGTATTTGCAATTATGATTTTAATTATAGAATCAGCGGTGTTTTTCCGGGATTTTATACCATTAAAATCATTGAACCATATTTAAGTGATGACTATGAGGAGTTGATTCTAAGCATTGGTCTTTATTCTGATAAGTCGGGTAGTTTCTGTGTATATCGGCCTTTTATTGGAACGCTCTGATTACAACATTGATTTGCTATAATAGGCGATTTAATTCATTTTCATTTATGATTTTAACGCCCAGTTTTTTTGCCTTATCCAGTTTGCTCCCCGCCTTTTCCCCGGCCAGAAGATAATCGGTTTTCTTCGATACTGTTGCTGTGACTTTGCCACCGGTAGCAGTTATTAGTTTCTTGAAATAATCACGCGGTCGTGACAACGTGCCGGTTAAAACAAACGTTTTACCTGATAATCTGGATGATTTATTGTCAGTTTTATAAGGCGCAAAACTGACCCCGGCCTTTTTCATTTTTTTTATCATATTCAGATTACCGGGATTGACAAAATATTCGATTATTGATTTGGCCATTATCGGCCCAATCCCGTTAATTTCGGTTAATTCATCCGGTGTGGCCGATTTTAAGCTATCTAAATTCCCAAAAAATTCGGCCAGTATTTGAGCGGCGGTTTCGCCGACTCCAAATATCCCAAGAGCTACTATAATTCTCGGCAATTCCCGTCTCTTTGAATTTTCAATGGCATCCAGAAGATTTTTAGCCCGCTTGTCGGCCATTAAATCGAGTGGAAGCAGGTCTTCCTTTTTCAAAAAATATAAATCGGCCGGGTCTTTAATAAGTTTTTTCTCGACCAGTTGAGTTGCCAGTTTCCCACCAAGGCCGTCGATTTCCATCGCGCTGTTGGAGGCAAAATGAAAAATCCGTTCAATAATCTGTTCCGGACAGGCGGAATTATAACAGCGCCAGGCCGCCTCTCCTTCGGGTCTGAAAATTTTTTCGCCGCACGACGGACAGGTATTTGGAAAAGATATTTCTTTTTCTGTCCCATCCCGTTTTTCCTTGATAACTCTGATTATAT
>CBFCZE010000225.1:0-2235 GCA_965602655.1 uncultured bacterium | reverse complement strand
GGCCTGGTTATTATCTATGGCCATAAAATTAAGGGTCGCCGATGATCCGTTTGTATTAACCAAACCGACTTCCTGATATTCTTTCATTATGGTTTCAATAAAATTGGCATCGGTTTGACAGAGCTCGGCAATTTCTTCAGACGTTTTTCCATAATATATTAAGACCAGAAGGATTCGCGAAAAATAATTGTCAAACAGTACATTATCCTCGACAAATTCCGGAAGTGTTATTTCATCGACAAGTTCACTTTTTAACTTCTCCGATATCTTAAATTCCACAGGGAACGACTTCGAAAAAAATTGTTGTGACTCAAATACTTGATCAAGCGTATCGATCACATCATAAAAGAAAATATTTATCTCAACCTTCCCATAACCGGTGGCAATATTAACCGGTAATGTTAAATCATTTATCGATGACGATTCAATAAAATAAGCCTTTTTGGTAAACCGGGGAGATTCGTATTTGCTATCTGTAAAACGAACCTCAGATATCGCCACCACAAATTTATAATCCTCGCCCGTGTTCGTGATTTTAAAAGAGGCGGTTTGATGACCCCAGTTTGTCGACGAAAGAGTAATCTCACCAACCTTTAAATCCGATGCATACGAACAAAGTGAAATAGAAAAGATGATTGCTAAATAATAAATAATAAGTTTTTGTCTCATCCCGAACTCCCTTTCTTATAACTGATATTTTCACCGGCCAGCTGCCCGCAGGCGGCCGAGATATCAGCGCCGCGGCTTTTTCGCACTGTCACCACCGGCGCCATCGGATACAAAATCCCGGCAAATTTGTCAACCTGCTCGTCCGATGGTCGGTTATATTTTAAACCATCAACCGGATTATAGGCCAGAAGATTTATTTTGCAAGGAATACCTCTAATTTTTTCCGCCAGCTTTCTGGCATCCGTTTTTGAATCATTCACTCTCCTAAAAAGAATATATTCAAAAGTTACTATTTTCTTTCTTTTACGCGCGAAATACCGGGCCGCCTCCAATAATTCATCCAGATCGTATTTTTTTGCGATCGGCATCAGTTTTTTTCTTTTGTCTTCAATGGCAGAATTAAGCGAAATTGCCAGATTGACCTTAAGTCCTGAATCGGCCAGCGAATATATTTGGGGAACAATGCCGGCCGTTGAGACCGTAATTTTTTTGGCCGTAACCGACAGACCCAACTCCGATGAAATAATTTCAATCGTGGCGATTAAATTATCGTAATTTAGAAGCGGTTCTCCCATTCCCATAAAAACAATATTACCCAGAGCCTCATCGCCATGCAGGTTTCTCACATACAAAAGCTGTCCAATCATCTCCCCGGCGCTAAGATCGCGGCCAAAACCGAGTTGCCCGGTAGCGCAATATTTGCAGCCAAGAGCACACCCGGCTTGACTGGAGACGCATACGGTTTTTTTGTCAGCATCAGGAATAATGACTGTTTCAATCAGTTTATTATCATCGAGACGGAAAAGAAGTTTTTCTGTACCATCCCGGGAGCTTTTTTTCTCGATAAGATTCAGATCTTCAAATAGATATTTTTGATTTAATTTTTCTCTAAGCTGCAATGAGAGATTGGTCATTTTGTCAAAATCGTATTGACGTAAATTATATAACCATTTGAACAATTGCCGACCTTTAAATGATTTTTCTCCGAGATCTGTTACGATTTTCTCCAATTCGGCAAGCGAGCTTCCAAGTAGATTAATTTTGGCCATAGTTTTAAATTAAGGCAGAAGCAAATAATTATCAAAGGTTTTGTGGATAGATGATAAAAATGTAACATAAAAAAGACGGCAGAATAACACTCCTGCCGTCTAAAAAAAGATTTGAATCCGAGAGTTTTACTTTTTTTCAAGCGCTTTGGCCAGCTTATCGATCTTTTTATTGAGGGCGTCAATATCTTTCTGGGTGGCCAGTTTAAATTTGCCGACCACATTGCCAACATCCTTCTGGAGATTTTTCTGAATATTGCCGGTTTCCTTGACAATCTTCTCCTTCATTTTGGCCGCCGATTTTTCAGCCTTATCGAGCAGTTCCAGAACCGCTTCTTTTCTTTCTGATTTTGAGATATCGCCGGCTTTGATAAGCGAGTCGATTATCTCCTCGGCTTTCTTTTTGCTGAGATTAAACATCCCGACCGAAGCCAGATAAGTGTTTCGTAAGATAGACATGGATTTCCTTCCTCCTTTATTTATTAGTTCGATTAGTCTTTCTTTGGATTTTGTTTTATCC
>CBFCZE010000224.1:0-2264 GCA_965602655.1 uncultured bacterium | reverse complement strand
TCATTTTATCTATCTGTTTATTTCAATCATGCGATAAAGACTGCCCGGTTTGCCCCAGTGTTTCCGAACCGGGAGCATATTATGTCTATATGGCTGATGACAGCTTTGCCGATAAAGGCAAGATTTGGATAATTGATTCTTCCAATGATTCGTTGATAGATTCCATACAAACACGATTATTTATAAGGGATATGGTAGTTTCACCGAGTGGTGATCTAATGGCCATTGGGTATTCATTTGATTCTATTTTTGTATATGATCTCAACAATAAAGTAATCATCTCTCAATTTGAATCGTATTTGTCTTACGGTTCCAACAGTCTGGTTTTTAATAATACAGGACAAGACTTAATTGTTAGACACTCTTCCGGGCAGATTATTTGCAAATATGATGTTTCTAATGGCCAATTAATTGCTCAGGATTCGGTTATTATGACCTTTGACGGAAGAGCCATAAATCATCCGTATATTTATGGAATAACGGGAACATATGATTCCACAGATTATGTCCTTTATAATTATGAAACAATGTCAATTACCAAAAAGCATCCAATACTTCGAGCCAATGGTGAAAAAACCAATGTTTTCAAGTCGACCATATCAACATGTGATAATTATTTATATTTAATCGTGGAACCAAATAGAATTTTTAAATATGAAATCGAATCGGATTCCATTATTGATTCGGTGACAATAGTGATCCAGGCTACCAGAGGGGATATTAAATGCAGTCCGGATGGTCGATATATTATTGCTTCAGAGGTACCTGGATTTCATAATATGTTTGATTTGGTATATTATCCCGGGACATTTGTAGTAATAAATAATAATCCATTTGAATCTATACGAAGAATCAGCTCCTGGGATGCTTTTATCGAGGCACCAATATTCCCCACAGCATATGGTGAATTGATTTTTGTTCCGGACGGAAGTAAAGCATATTCATTAGGCATGAGTACCAATGGCGCATATCCACCAATTGCATTAGATATAAATAATTTCACGGCAAAAGCAGTTGAGGGAATCAAACAGACTGCATATATAACACATATAGCGGTTGGTGGGAAAATTGATAAATGATATAAATTTAAAAGGGCAGAGAAAATACTCTGCCCTTTATATAGAAAAATGATTATTTTATTTTTTGGCCAGGTCGCTATAGTCAAGCGAGGCCAACTGTTTGTAATGCCAGTATCTCCGGCGATTAAACTCCTCAGCCCTTTTAGCCAACATATCGGCTCGTTCCGGCATACTGCTTTTAAGAGTCCGGAAGCGAACCTCTTCAAAAGCATAGTCAACATAAGGAATGGACGGTTCCTTACTGTCAAGCTGCAGGGGGTTCTTTCCCTGTGCAACCAGATCCGGATTATAACGATAAAGAATCCAGTGTCCGGCATTAACCGCTTTTTTCTGGGAGTCGAGCATGGTTGACATATTGATTCCGTGGGCGATACAGGATGAGTAAGCAATGATGATAGACGGTCCGTCATATTTTTCGGCCTCAACCATCGCCTTCACCGCCTGCCCGTTGCTTGCCCCGATGGCAATCTGGGCGACATAAACATTACCGTATGACATCAGCATCATACCGAGGTCTTTTTTCGGAATCGGTTTGCCGGCGGCGGCGAATTTGGCCACGGCGCCAATCGGCGACGCTTTCGACATCTGTCCACCGGTATTGGAATAAACCTCGGTATCCAAAACAAGAATATTGACGTTCCGGCCGGAAGCCATCACATGATCGAGGCCGCCATAGCCGATATCGTACGCCCAGCCGTCTCCGCCAAAGGCCCAGACCGATTTTTTGACAAGATGGTCAGCGATGGTCAGGAATTTTTTGGCTTCCGCTGATGATTGTTTGGCAATCTTTTTCTTAAGAACGGCTACCCGGGCGCGCTGTTCTTCAATTCCGGCCTGAGTTGACTGATCAGCATTTTTAATAACATCAACATCTTGCGGAGACAGCTTTTCCAGGAGCTCAAGAGCATGAATCCCCAGCTTATCGGCGGCCAGCCGCATACCATACGCAAACTCAGCATTGTCCTCAAATAAGGAGTTTGACCAGGCCGGGCCGCGTCCGTCGGCACGCTGACAGTATGGCGTCGTCGGCAGATTACCGCCATAAATCGATGAACATCCGGTAGCATTGCCGATCATAGCCCGATCGCCAAACAGTTGACTTACCAGTTTCACATAAGGCGTTTCGCCGCAACCGGCACAGGCTCCGGAAAATTCGAAGAGAGGTCTTACCAGCTGACTGCCCTT
>CBFCZE010000223.1:0-2395 GCA_965602655.1 uncultured bacterium | reverse complement strand
TTTTCGCCGCCCGTTTTTATTGACAGATTCCCGGCGGCATGAATAAAATCAAGATGCCCGATTAGATCGCAATCGGCCAGAAACTTATCGGCGTTGACCGCTATTTTGGCCGTTATGGCTCGCAGAATTCGATCTATTTCAAGCCGTTCCTGCTGAAAACTCTGCCCCAGCTTATTATTGTGTTCAACGGTCTCATTCGGTTCCACAAATAAGGTTGCGCCTGATTGCGAACGGTCGTGAACAATTCCGGAATCCTGATGAAACTGACCCGACAGATACGGAATGACATACCGTCCGTCGCGCTGCATGATTGTATCATCCTGCCATCCCGGCTGCTTGGTACGATTCGAAAGAATCTGATTCAATTTGCGGATTATTTTTCGTTTGGTATCGGCTATTTCTATCCGGATGCGTTTAAGGCTCGCCGAGGCGTTATCATGTATTGAACCGTCATGGTCAATTGTTTTGCTGATTTCTTTGGAAAGTTCCGGAAAGGAATGAAGCTGTTTTAGATAATTGGTTATCAGGGGAAATTTTTCCCGCTCCTCCGGTGAATACTCTCGAAGCGCCCTGGCGATATCGATAAACTCTTTGATATTCAAAAGCTCAAGAGGCTCCAAAAATATACCTTCGGTCCTTGACCGTTCAAAGAGTCCGTTGATATCATCCAGGCGATACAGGGGGAAGGCCGATCCGAAACGAATGATATCTTTCATCTCGGTGATTTCATCAAGCTGGATCCGAATTTTCTCAGCATCGGTTTGGGGTGCAATCCGGTCAACAAGTATCATCCCAAAATGAGTCAGACAAAGTCCTCGCAAAATTGATATTATCTTGGGATATTCTAAAACATCCAGACTATGATTATCAAATTCATGCATATTTGTTTCTAACCAATAAAAAAGCCGGTTATTACCGGCTTGAATATAAGATTTTTTGTGAGAAATTCAAAACAGGTTTAAAATATTTATTCCTTTGAACCGAAAAAGCGGTCCATTTGATATATCACCCGATATACCTGCTCGCGCGAATCCGACAGTTTCTGGCGATCCTCCTGTGACATATTTCCTGATGGTCGTTGAAGAAGAGCCGTTTCAATTTTCGGCATAAACTCAGGATTATTGGGGTGCAGACCGGAGCTGGTTTCGTATAAAACCGGTATTGTTTTGGCAAACGTCGGGCCGAGGAAAGATTCCTCAAAATCGACATAAAATCGTTCCGGCATCGGCATCAAAAATACAATAAAAACGCAGAAACTGATAATCACCCAGCCCCTGACAAATCCAACCAGCGCCCCGCCAAGCTGATCTTTCTTGCCGAGTTTTTGCATATTGGCAAATTTGTAAAACATAATCGCCAGCAATTTGAATATTGCGTAAATAAAGGCCAGAAGTAAAACGAATGAAATAATGGCCGTTATCAGAGGCGAGCCGCCCAGTTGCTCATACACTTTGACGGCGATAAGATCGATATAATTAACTGATAATATTACCGCTGTCGTCAATACCAAAAGCGCCATCAGTTCACGAATCAGCCCTTTTTTGGAGCCGACAATTAGAGCCGCCACCAACAATATTAACAAAACTATATCAACCCAATTCATATTAAACTCCCTGTTTAATGTCCGTTTTCCCCGGAATGGCTTAATCCCCGCCTTTTGATAACATCTCGACGGCAATTTTATTGACGATTTTACCGTCGGCTTTGCCCTTAACCTCGGGCATAACCTCTTTCATAACCAATCCCACTTTAGCCGGAGAATCAGCGCCGGTCTTTTCAATCGCCTGGCCGATTATCTCCCGAAGCTTTTCCTCCGAGAACTGCTCCGGCAGATAGACCTTTATTATCTCCAGCTCAGCCGTTTCCTTGTCAACCAGATCCTGACGGCCGCCGGCTTGGAACTGTTCGATTGAATCGCGCCTCCTTTTGGCGGCGCCGGTTAGAACCTCACCGATTTCTTCGTCGGTCAGTTCTTCACCTTTATCAATCTGTTTATATTTTATATCAGATTTAAGGCCCCGAAAGAGAGTGACTTTATCGCTTTCACGACTTTTCAGGGCCTTAACTAAATCTTCATCAATGCGCTTCAAAAGAGACATTAATTTCTTTCCGAATTCATTTTACGCATCTTGCGGCGAGCCGCATTGAGCTTTCTTTTCCGTCTTTCGGACGGTTTTTCAAAGTGCTGATGCTTTTTTATGTCAGAAAGGATTCCTGTTTTTTCACAGAATTTGTTAAAACGGCGAAGGGCCTTTTCAAAGGATTCATCGTCGCGTACCTTAACGCCGGTCATTCACATCCCCCCCTTCTAACCATTTAAAATATTATCCAAAAATAATTGTTTCATACCACTTAAGTATAATTCATTAAATAATCTTGTCAATAAAAAACAGGC
>CBFCZE010000222.1:0-2395 GCA_965602655.1 uncultured bacterium | reverse complement strand
CCTCAGATTGACATTATGAAGATTTTTCAAGACAAGGGCAAAACAATACTGCCCCGGGTTGATACTGTATTATTGCTTTCGCGATTAATGATCGTGTTTGCGGTTGGCGCTTTGCTTTTACAAAATGAGCTTAATCAACAAGGAACAATTCTCCTATCCATTTTGACCGGCACTTTTCTTTTTCAGCTTATTCTATTTTCAGTATTGATAACGCGGGGAAAATATGACCTGAAAAAGGCCTATCTTGTTATTATTATATATGAGTTAATTTATATTCCGGTTCTTATTTATTATACCGGTGGTTTTGAATCCAATTTTTATCTTTTTTATTGTCTGACGGTCACATTCAGCGCCTATATGCTCACTTCCCGGGTTTCATCGTTTATCTGCGGTCTTATGTCGGCAAGTTATTTTATTCTTGTTTATAATGATCTTCAAGTTACCACTGTCGTTCATGTTCTGGTAAGAATCGGACTAATTTGGTTTTTATCGTTAACGTTATCTTTTGTTTTTGATTATATCAGGCGTTCTGAAGGCCGATTGTTAAAACTTTTTGATACTTTAAATCAAAGGACTTCTGAATTGGAAAGATCGCAGGCTCACCTGGAGTTAATCTATGAAAACACGAGAGTTTTGGCCGGGATTCTGGATGTTGATGAGGTTATTGTCGAAGTAATGAGAATTACCGGGAAATTGATGAATTACCCGACCAGCGGAATATTGTTAAAGGGGCCGGGCGGCAATTTTATTTATCGCGGACGAGATATTGACGGCAAGACGAATTTTCACCTCAAGGCGGCCGATTCGAAATCGAACACATTAATCCTGAGGGTGGCTAAGCAGGCGGAGCCGGTAACGGTAAAAGATATAGGCGGCCGCATTGATTATCAACCGCAGCGGAGCAATACTCGTTCGGTGATGATTGTCCCGATGGTGGCACATGGCAAAACGATTGGAATATTGACCGCCGAATCCTCAAAAGCAGGAGCATTTGGCGAAAAAGATCAGAATATGCTAACCGTTGTGGCCCGAGCCGCCGGTATGTCTCTGGAAAATGCCATGTTGCATCATAAGATGGAAGAGTTGACCATCACCGATGAATTGACCGGCGTGTATAATTATCGCTATTTTGCTGAAAAGCTCAGGGAGGAACAAAGACGTGCCTCCAGATATAATTTGCCTTTGTCTTTAATAATGTTGGATATTGACTGGTTTAAGAAATTTAATGATACTTATGGTCATGAGATCGGCAATATTGTTCTAAAAGGAATAACAAGCGTTGTTAAAAAATGTATTCGCGATGTGGATATTCTTTGCCGATACGGAGGCGAGGAGTTTGTTGTTATTCTCCCGCAAACGCCGCAGATTGAAGTTACCCCGATAGGCGAGAGAATCCGACAGCAGATTTACGAAACCAGTTTTGGTGGCGGCGATAATATTCCTCAGCTTAAGGTTACCGTCTCGGTTGGTATTTCATCATTTCCTGAAAATGGGAAGCCGCATGAAGAACTGCTCTCGATTACAGATAATGCCCTGTATCGAGCTAAAGGTAGTGGAAAAAATAAGGTGTGCGTGATTTAATATGTTAGATAAAATCGGACAATTATTTATAACAGGTTTTGACAGTCCCAAACCGTCGGATGAGTTTCTTGAATTTTATTCATCGGAAAATGTCGGAGGGGTTATACTGTTTGAAAATAATTGCACCCCGCATCGTCTGGCCGAGGATTCCATTAAAAGGATTATCGATACGTCGTCCGATATGATCCCGCTTGTTGGTGTCGATCAGGAGGGCGGACGAGTCTGCAGATTTCGAGGTGCTCCGGCCGAATATAAGTCACCGTCAGATTACGCCAAGGAAAAAGAGTTGGATTTATTCAAAGAACAGTTTTCACGAGCTGCCTATTATATCCATTCGCTCGGCATTAATTTATTGTTTGGTCCCGTTGCCGATATTGAGCTTAATAACAATGAATGCCTCGAGGGACGAACATTTGGGAAAACTGCCGCCTCGATTATTCCGTTTATTGAAAGCAGTATTAAAATATGCCGAAAGGTCGGCTTGCTTTCCTGTTTGAAACATTTTCCGGGATTGGGGGCGGCTGAAAATAATCCGCACAATAAAATAGCTGATGCCGATTATGATTATCAGACATTTCTCAATCGTGAGGCGGTGACTTTTAAGGCCGGTATCGAAACCGGTGTCGATATGGTAATGTCCACTCATATGAGACTGACTAAAATCGATCCCCGAATTGTAACCGAATCGGAAATAGTAATTGAGCAGCTGTTAAGAGAAAAACTCAGTTTTGACGGTATTGTAATCACCGATGATCTTTTAATGCATGGCGCCGACAGTCTTGGCGGATATGGTGAACGGGCGGTAAAGGCATTT
>CBFCZE010000221.1:0-2581 GCA_965602655.1 uncultured bacterium | reverse complement strand
ATAATGAACCGGTTGCCTGGTGCTCGGTGGCGCCAAGAGATAAATTCCCATCGCTGGATCGCTCGCGAGTATTAAAAAGAGTTGACAATTTGCCGGTCTGGTCGGTTGCTTGTTTTTTTATTGCTAAAGATTATCGTCATAGAGGCCTTTCCGTAAGGCTGTTAAAAGAGGCAAAAAAATACTGTAAGGCCCGGAGCGCCAAAATCCTTGAAGGATACCCGACCGAACCACGCAAAGATTCTATGCCGGATGTTTTTGCCTGGACGGGATTGGTTTCGGCCTTTAAACAAGCAGGTTTTAAGGAAGTTGCCAGACGATCCGAAACCCGCCCGATTATGAGATACAGATTTAAGTAAGTATATTTTCCCCAATAACAAATTATTATATATAAGAAAAGAGCCCCGCCAATAGGCGGGGCTCCCACGGACAGAAATCCGTTTGTATAGAAATTACTTTAGAAGAATCGCTTTTTTAGTAGCCTTGTAATTACCGGCTTGTGCCTTGATAAAGTATATACCTGAAGATTGCCCGCGGGCATCCCAGGTAACCTTAATCAAACCGGCCTCATCTGTGCCCTCAAAAGCACCGACTTTCTGACCAGAGATATTGAATATATCCACTGTCCAATCGGATGCAATCGGCAGGGTCAATTCAATGGTGGTCGATGGATTAAACGGATTAGGATAGCTGGTCAGACTAAACGATTGCGGCAGTTGTCCAATCTTATACAGGTTGCCATAGTAATCGGAGGCTTCCACGGATAGCAGTTTGCCTTCGGTTCTCAGAATCTCCCCGCTAAAGAAGCTGCCCTGATCAAAGCTGTAAACCACAACCCTGGTATTAACACCATCAAAGCTGGATTTAATCTGCATATGCGACGCATTTTCAGTAAGTTCAACTTTTACGTTACCTTCGAAAATAAAGGCGGCACCGCCCAGTTCGGCATTGGCTACCACAATCGAACCTTTATTTCCAAAACCAACTGTAGATTCGTAAGGAATAATTTTTTCGATCGGAAGAACATCACCATTGATAACTCTGATAATATACACCAGGTCAGCCACGGATAATGAAATTCCGTCGGCGTTGGCATCGGAAGCGGCTATTTGTCCCTCGGAATTAACAACGAAGGCATCCATACCATAAACAAAGTAATTGGTAAAGACAACGGCATCGGCTATCTCATTGGGAATACCATTTAGATTGAGATCGCCGCGATCATCAATATCTTCTGCACAGATAATATTTATTCCGCCATGCTTGAAATCGATACAGCGGATGGCTGTTGGCTTACCCGCCATAGGATTATCAAGACAGTAATCAGGAGTCCCCCAATTTTGAGGTCGAGCATCTTCCGGGAATTCAATGTCATCATCTTCATCCCAGATCAGATTACCGGTGAAATCATAAATCAATCTATCAACAAATAGAGTGTCGCCGGTGGGACTTGAGATTGAATTATCACCGCAATCTCCCCAGAAGAAACTAATCGGTACAAACTGGCATTCAAAAGTCCTGTCATTGGTGACAAAGAAACGAATGGTGAACATTTCATACAAAGCCTGATCCGGCGGACCGTAACAGGTCGGGTTATTGTATCCATCGTTAGTCTCCGCCAGTGCAAATATTCTTAATAACCCGGATGGACAGGCATCGCCGCAATTTCCATCAGCACCGTGCCGATAAGTGAAATACTCCCAATCACAATCCTCAAGCAATTGACCCGGCGTGGCTTCTATGGCAGTGAGTGCCGAGGCATCATAGGTAATCAGGAAGTCAAAACCCCCCATTTCGTAGGTGGCATCTTCAATGGTTACCGTAATATCACGATAGTGACCCTGGAGAACGCCTATTTCCTTCGAAATTGTTACAAGCGGACAACCAAACTCTGGCACCAAGACCACATGAACGTTCATAATGCAATTACAGGATGCTCTGGAGCCGGCTCCACATTCATCGGTGGCTGTAATTATTAACTCGTTATCGCCTTCAACCGGTGTAAAACAGAGTTCATCGCCAACCAGGGTGCCAACATTGACCTCGCAGGAAACAAGATTATCATCGACATCATCACAATAGAATCCGGGAATACAAATCTCGCTAAGATCAAATACATAAAGCGTCATATCGCCCGGACAGTGAGCCACAGGAGGCGTATTAACAGTTACCGTCACCGTCGTCTGGCAAACATCGGTTTCATCACAGACATCTGTCGCTGTCAAAGTTATCGTATTAACACCAGCAACCGGTGTGAAGGTCACCGAACCATCTGTCACCGGTCCCTTGTCAGTTTCGCAGGAGCTTAAATTATCATCAGGATCGCTGCAACTGAATCCGGAAACAGTAATTGGACTCAGATCGCAAACGAATATTTCGTCAGGAGCAGGACACTCTGCAACCGGAGGACTGTTCAGAGTTACCGTTACCGTCGTCTGGCAAACATCGGTTTCATCACAGACATCGGTTGCTGTTAAAGTTATCGTATTAACTCCGGCAACCGGTGTGAAGGTCACTGAACCATCTGTTACCGGTCCCTTGTCAGTTTCGCAGGAGCTTAAATTATCATCAGGATCGCTGCAAT
>CBFCZE010000220.1:0-2764 GCA_965602655.1 uncultured bacterium | reverse complement strand
CAAGGAATCGGCTCTCGGTTTTAGTTGGCAGTTTGTCGGCTCCGGAAGCGTTGATCTTCGCAATAATGATGGCGATAATATGGGCCTGTCACTTTCTTCAAATGAACATATTTTTGCAGTAACATTTTCCAAGCAGTTTTTGCCTTATCTTGGATTTGGTGCCAGACTAAATTATTATCTCAAAGGTGGGGGAACAGCCTCCGGTGACTATAGTGTATTATATGATTTGAGTACCTCCTCAATCGGGATTAATTTGGGGGCACTGCTTTACGTTGATTCTCTTTTTGATTACGGAACCATGGAAGATAAACCGATTAACAATATTAAGGTCGGTTTGGTGTTTGATAATTTGGCGGCTCGTTACAATTGGACCTCCAATGAAAATCTGGGTCTATTGGCTGCTCCCAAAGATGTTTTCCCGATAATTATTGGCGGCGGTATTTCATTCCGGACATTTCAGC
Organism: uncultured bacterium; assembly: GCA_965602655.1. Classification (GTDB taxonomy): domain Bacteria; phylum Zixibacteria; class MSB-5A5; order GN15; family PGXB01; genus JAAERC01. Next base: position 2,303 of record CBFCZE010000220.1, on the reverse strand, counting down.
GAAATCTGCTGGTGGCATTTGATCTGGAAAAAGTTGAGAAAAGGCCAATGGCAGTGAAATTTGGCGGAGAATATAAATATAACAATAAATTTGCACTCCGAACCGGATTAGATGATGGGATTATAACAGCCGGACTGGGGTATCAATTTGATCTGGGAGAAAAAAACATTCTGGAATTTGATTACGCTTTTTCCGCCGCGCGGGTGGACGAGGGCAGTGATCATCTTTTCGGTTTCCATTTTAAATTTTAGAATATCGTAACATGCGAATTATTATTTCGATTATTTTGATTTTACTTTATTGCTTGCCGGCCTATTCGGCCTCAGGCGTAAGATTTTTAATCCTGGAAACAGGAGCCGGGCCGATTGGGATGGGCGGAGCCTATACAGCTTACACGGCTGAACCGTATTCGGCCGCCTATAATCCGGCCGCCATTTATGGTAATAATTCTTTTTCTGGTTCATTCGGACACGATACCTACTGGAAAAACAGAAGATTTGAAAGCGGTTATGTGTTGTTTAAAAAAGGTTCGATAGTATATAATATTGGTTTACAATTTTCTGAGATAAGCGATATTGAAGCTCGCCAAACCGCGACCGAAGATCCCGATTTTTATTTTAACAGCCCGGATCTATCATTAAAATTTGCGGGAGCGTTCAGGATAAATAAAACAATTACGGCCGGGCTATCTCTGGGATGGATATTTGAAAAAATTGAAACGTACCGGGGTAATGCCTATACGGTTGATTTGGGATTGATTGTTACCCCTCGCCCCGATTTAACCGCAGGTCTATCTGTTCTCAATATTGGAACAAAGATGAAAATTAATATTGACGAATATGATATTCCGACGACCCTGCGTTTGGGTGTGGTTTATAATTATCGAAATTTCAAACCGGCTGTTGATTTTGTTTATTTTGACAAAAGTATGTATGTCCATCTTGGAAGTGAGTACAGGATCAAAGATATGTTGTTCTTAAGAGCCGGATACCGGACCGGCTATGATACCAAAGATATTTCCGCCGGAGCCGGTTTTGTAAGAAGAAATATTCGTGTCGATTACGCATTTTTACCATATAAAAATAAACTTGGAGATTCGCATATCTTCAGTTTAACCTTTTCACTTTAATATAGGAGTCACATAAGTAAAATGGCTAAATATAAGATTGCCTGGATGCCGGGCGATGGTGTCGGAAATGATGTTATGGAAGCGGCCAAGATTGTTTTGGATAAAATAAATCTTGATGCCGAATATATTCCGGCTGATATAGGCTGGGAATTTTGGTGTAAAGAGGCCGCTCCTCTTCCTGAGAGGACCAAAGAGATTCTCCGTAATACCGATTGTGCCTTGTTTGGAGCTATTACTTCCAAACCAAAGGAAGAAGCCGAGGCGGAATTAATTCCCGAACTGCAGGGAAAGGGCCATATTTATTCGTCGCCGATTGTACAATTACGCCAGGAATTTAATCTACGCACCAATCTGCGGCCGTGTAAGGCGTATCCGGGTAATCCCCTGAATTACAAAGATGGTATCGATTTGGTAGTCTTTCGCGAGAATACCGAAGACCTCTATTCCGGCGTTGAATTTCATCCTCTACCGGATAAGCTGAGAGAGTCGATTAAGAAACATAATCCGAAGATGGGCAAATTTGACAAACATAATGGAAAAGATATAGCTATTTCGCTTAGAATTAACACTCGCACAGGGTGTCGTAATATCATTACAGATGCTTTCGAGTATGCCAAAAAAACCGGACGCAAGACGGTTACAGTGGTTGAAAAGCCAAATGTCATCCGAGAGACGTCGGGTTTGATGATTCGCACTGCCCGCGAAGTAGCTAAAAACTACCCCAATATTGAGTTATGGGAAACAAACATCGATGCGATGTGTATGTGGCTGGTAAAGAATCCACACGACTATTCGGTAATCGCTACATCGAATATGTTTGGCGATATTGTCTCTGATCTCTGTGCGCAACTGGTTGGCGGTCTTGGGTTTGCTTCGTCGGGTAATATTGGAGATAAGTACGCGGTTTTTGAACCGACTCATGGGTCGGCACCCAAATACTCCGGTATGTATAAGGTGAATCCAATGGCAACCCTTTTAACAACTGTTCTGATGCTGGAATGGCTGGGCGAAACTAATAAATCACAAAAGCTCGAAAACGCCATCGCCGAAGTTATCAAAGAAGGTAAGGTTCGGACCTATGATATGGGAGGTTCTGCGAGCACTCTCGATATTGCCAACGCCGTTGCCGACAAACTTTGATTTTTATTTGAATATATCCAGGGCGGCCGATATT
>CBFCZE010000219.1:0-2781 GCA_965602655.1 uncultured bacterium | reverse complement strand
TCGATATTGGCGGCATTGACAACCAGCATATAACGATCACCCAGATGATATACCAACAGGTCATCAACTATACCGCCGTCCTCATAGCACATACAGCAGTATTGAATCTGCCCCAATTTTATTAGCGAGACATCATTGGTGGTCATTTTTTGTAAAAATCCCAGCGCCCCCGGCCCGGATATTTCAAATTCACCCATATGTGACAGATCAAAAAGCCCGACATTTTTGCGAACCGCGAGATGTTCGGCAGTAATGCCGTTGTACTGAATCGGCATCATATATCCGGCAAACGGGACCATTTTGGCCCCGGCTTCGATATGATACTTATAAAATGGAGTTTTTTTTGTCTGGCCGGAGGTTTTAGTCTCCTCCATTTTATTTTCCTCCACCCCGGGTGAAATTCAACAAACCGCCCGCCAAAATAATTTTTCTCTGGCGTTGAGTCAGATTGATATTTACGGTGAATTTTTTACCGTTCGATATATTGGTTATTTTAAGCTTGTCCGCTTGGGATACGGCCTTTTTAAGATTCGGGATGTCGAGCTTATCACCCTGCGCAATCTTATCGTAATCGGCCTGATTTTCAAAGGTCACCGGCAGGATTCCGAAATTAATCAAATTGGCCAGATGAATTCGCGCGAATGATTTCACCAGAACCAATTTTATCCCCAGATACATCGGGGCCAGTGCCGCATGCTCTCTTGAAGAGCCCTGCCCGTAATTGTCACCGCCGACTATAAATCCGCCGCCTTTTTCCTTGGCTCGTTGGGCAAAATGTTGATCGACCTGAAAATAAACAAACTCCGAAATCTTCGGGATATTGGAGCGAAGCGGTAATATTTTTGCCCCGGCCGGCATGATATGGTCGGTGGTAATGTTGTCACCAACTTTTAGCAAAATCTCACCGGCAATAGATGCAGGCATTGCCTTATTAATTGGCAGCGGTGCAATATTGGGACCACGAAGAACTTTTACCTTGCCCGGAGTTCTTGACGGTGGAATAATACCGGAATCATCAATTTTGATACTTTTCGGCAGAACAATTTTCGGGTACTTACCCAGTTTGCGAGGATCGGTCATCTCACCTGTCAAAGCGGCAGCAACGCATGTCTCCGGTGACGCCAAATAAACATTGGCATCTTTGGTACCGGAACGTCCGGGGAAGTTACGATTGAACGATCTGACCGAAACACCGCCCGATGGCGGAGCCTGACCCATGCCGATACATGGCCCGCATCCAGATTCAATGATACGCGCACCGGATGCAATTATCTCGGCCAGACATCCATTTCTCGCAATCTCCTCAAAAACCTGTTTGGAGCCGGGCGTAATTGTCATTGAGACCAGTGGATGAACCTTCTTTCCTTTTAGGAGTTTGGCGGTAACCATCAAATCGGATAGCGACGAGTTTGTGCAGCTCCCGATACACACCTGATTTACTTTAAGTTTTTTTAATTTCTTTACTTCGATAATATTGTCAGGAGAGTGGGGCTGAGCCGCCAACGGCTGAAGCTTATCCAGATTTATTTTAACAACTTTGGCATATTCGGCATCCGGGTCGGCTTCCAGTTTTCTATATACATTTCCACGCTTCTGCAATTGCAGGAATTTTTTGGTGTTTTCATCAGATGGAAAAATTGAGCAGGTGGCGCCCAGTTCCGCGCCCATATTGGTAATTGTAGCCCGTTCCGGTACCGATAGCGATTTTACCCCGGGGCCGCCATATTCCACAATACGTCCAACACCGCCTTTAACGGTCAACTTACGCAGGACTTCCAGAATTATATCTTTGGCCGTCACGAACGGCTTTAGTTTGCCGGTCAGATGTATATTCACAATTTCCGGCATTTTTAGATAAAAGGCGCCGCCACCCATGGCGCAGGCCACATCGAGCCCGCCGGCACCGATTGCCATACTTCCGATACCGCCGCTGGTCGGCGTGTGTGAATCGGATCCTAATAGAGTTTTGCCGGGGGCACCAAACCGCTCCAGATGAACCTGATGGCAGATACCGTTACCGGGGCGCGAGAAATAGATACCGTATTTCGCCGCTACCGACTGCAAATACCGATGATCGTCGGCATTTTCAAAACCGGATTGAAGCATATTATGGTCAATATAAGAAACCGAGATTTCCGTTTTGACCTTTTTCAGGCCCAGCGCTTCAAACTGCAGGTAGGCCATTGTTCCGGTGGCATCCTGAGTCAGTGTCTGGTCGATTTTTATGGCAATGTCCTCACCCGGTATCATTTTACCTGAAACAAGGTGTTCAGCGATTATCTTTTGTGCTATAGATTGACCCATTCTTATTACTCCTTTATACACTATATGCTTTGAAATGATAAGAAAATGAATCCACCTCAAAAGTCAATGATTTATTGGGGGAGAAGATGCAAAGGGCCGGCGAAATTCACAGAATAAATAAAGGCGGAATCGAAAATCAATTCCGCCTGATAATTATATTATTCTTAAATAAACCGAAATCATTTTATTTTTTCAATTCCGGGCATTGCGGATCAGGGCCATCCTTATATATAAAATTAATCATATAGATGACGTCAAGGATATTGATCGCATTATCAATGTTGACATCGCCGCAGATCGGGCCCGAATCACAGGCATCGCCGAATCCGTCGCCATCGCTGTCGATTTGAGAATGATTGGCAACATCCGGGCAATTATCGCAGGCATTACCTATCCCGTCATCATCGGTATCGGCCTGTGCCGGATCATAATCGTCGGGACAGATATCGCACAGATCACCGACATCGTCACCATCGG
>CBFCZE010000218.1:0-2882 GCA_965602655.1 uncultured bacterium | reverse complement strand
TGCGCGAGGGGGCATAATCTTTCACAAACTCTTTGTCAAGATCGATCAAGGTTGTGTACTGTGTGCCCAGCGCCGGATTTTTGTAATCAATCATAAATGTTATCCGCAAAGTATCGGAAGGAGTGACAACAATATCAACCGCCCGATCCGGTTCGGAATAAGAGAGAGGCATATCAATCTCAAGATACCGCCGCTCGGCATCCTGATTTTCAATTCCGGCTTCAAGAATTTTATCGACAAATATTTTGGCCGAGCCATCCCCAACCGGGGGCTCGTTAGCATTGAGCTCAATAATCATATTGTCAATCTGAAGACCGGCCAGCGCCGCCAGAACGTGTTCCACCGTGTGCACCTTGGCCTCGCCTTTAGCCAGTGTCGTGCCGCGCGAGATATCGACAACATGATCGATATCGGCTATCACCGCCGGTGAGCCCGGAATGTCGGTTCTGACAAATTTAACCCCGCTGTCGGGTGGCGCCGGTTTAAATGTAATCCTTGTATTGTTGCCGGTATGCAATCCGACACCTTCAAGATAAATTTCTTTTTTTATCGTCCTTTGATTTTCTACCATGATCCTTCCTTTATGAATCCTGAGTATACGAATTTGGAAGAATCATTTCAAGCGAAAAATTGCATTTTGAGACGTTAGATTTCTTTTAAGTTTTTAATTTTCCTGAACTTACGGAATAAATGTATGTACTCTTTTATCATTTTCTCCTCAGACTCGGATATCCCCTCCATTATCGGAATCCCGATATTGAGTAATGCCCGGACCATATCGGCTGTTGTTCGGTCATAACGTTGAGCTAAATTTTTGAGTTTTTCCTTGAGTTCAAACGATACGAAAATATTCAGACAATGCTCGCCCCTAAGCCTTCTTGTTTTTTTTGGGCTGTTTCCCTTCGTTTCTTTTTTCATTTTAGACTCCTTTATTTTAGATGATATTTCTGGTGTCCGATCAGAACCTGCGGGGTTTTAACCTGAATTTGATATTTGTCTTTTAAAATTTTAATAATTTTTTTCCAGGTCTCCTGTTTCTTTTTGGCTTTGATAAGTTTGTTGATTTTATATTTGTAAGGCGACAAACAGAGAATACAATCCCGGCCGATTTCTACATCGAGATCGAATTGATCTTTAACAAATCCGGCCAGATATATTTTGAGTTTGGCCAGAGAGCGCCGATGAAGTCCCTCGATCCGGCTGATTCTTCGGTTTTGAATTTCGGCTATCTCACGATAGGTTTTGCCCTGGAAATAATAACTTTCAATAAATTCCCGTTCCTGAGGGTTTAATTTCTCAATTGCCTTGCGAACGGCCGAGACAACCTTTTCATCCGGCTTAATAGTGTCGCTTTGAATTTGGATTTTGCCGGCCTGTCCCGGATCGATGCCGATATCAACTATCCAGTTCTGATAAATGATTTTCCCTTTGGCCATAGATTTTTTCCTTATTTTTTTAATTTATGACCAAGAGAAGCAATCAGAGCAGAGCTGTAAACAATCGACAGGTCGCAGGTTTTGATGTGATAATCATGAACTATATATCACTTGAGTCACATGACATATAACTGATAATTTATATTTAAGCCGTAAATTTTTTCTTTCCAAATGCAACCTTTTATATGATTTTATCATATAGTTGAGTAAATCAATCAATGAGGTAAAATATGGCAGACAAAGAAAAAAAAGAACTTGATGATCGTTCGGGGATGTTTATTGGCGGCAGTATTGTTTTGGGTATTGGGATTTTATTTTTATTGATAAATATGGATATTCTCCCGTCGCTGCATGATACCTGGCCGTTTTTTATGATTATCGTCGGGGTGGCTCTGATTATCGGTGGCCTTGCTAAAAAGAAGAAAAAATCTGATATACCACAATAGTTTTGACTGAAGACAATCACAACTTCAATGATACACCTGTTGATCCCGAAGGCAAGGAAACAGGTATTGATTTAGGTGAGAACCGGGTTCCAATTACCGGTCAACCGTTTCGGAAAAGTAAGGTTTCTTATCTGACGCTGTTTTTTCTACTCATTTTCTGGCCGTTGATGTCGGTGGCTTTTGTCGGTGATCCCTCACAGATGCTTCGGATGTTGTCAGTATCTCCGATTGTGATGATTTACCTGCCGACAATGGTAATTCAATGGTTGGTTTTTCTTCTGGTCTGGCTGGCCGTATATCGTGAGGGAACCGGGCTGGCCGGAGTCGGATTTAAAAGAATCCGGCTTATTGATTTTGCCTGGGCCGCCGTTTTTCTATTAGTCTCAAATCTTTTATTAACTCTTTTATCGGTCCTGTTGGCGGCTTTGAATCTTGAAATTCCAAGTGAATTGGGATTGATTTTGCCAAAGACATTTGGAGAAAAAATAGCCTGGATTCTGCTTTGCATAACGGCCGGTGTTTGCGAAGAGGCCGCTTTTAGAGGTTATCTTTTAACACGAATCAGAATATTCGGAAAAGTAAAAAACTGGATTATTCCTGTGTTAATAGCATCGCTCGCTTTTGGATCGGGGCATGCCTATCAGGGTGCCGGCGGATTTATTCTGATTTCAGTCTATGGCGCTATGTTTGCCATTTTGTTTTTGAAGACAAAAACGCTCTGGCCGGGTGTTATTGCCCATTTTATACAAAATTTTGTCACCGGTTTCTTTCTGGGGGCATAGAATTCTAATTAAGTATGGTTCAATTATTATTTCAGTTGTAGGTCAACGCTCTTAAGAGGGTTGACATCCTTAATTTATCAATTGGAAAAATCTGTCAAGCCCCGGCGGGCCTTGACCTACAATCAAATCGAATTTTTAATTAATTTGAATTATTTAAGCAGAATCATCTTCCGGGTCAAATCAAACTGCCCGGCTTCCATTCGATAAAAATAAATACC
>CBFCZE010000217.1:0-2887 GCA_965602655.1 uncultured bacterium | reverse complement strand
AAGAATGAAAACCGAATCAAACAGATTCGATTTCGAATCGGAACTCCTGTTTCAAACCGGCCTGTTAAATATTAAGATCAACGAAGTGCCAATAAGTACAATATATAAGGAAGAGACTTCATCGATTAATCACATTGGCGACACGCTTCGTTTTATCAAGCGGATTTGGAAAAGGATTATGTTATGATACTTTCTGATTTATTTTCGCATTGGGAAACAATACGTACCGAAATGATGGACGGTGTTGGCTCACTGACACAGCAACAAATTGATTGGATACCGCCGGGGGGGGTAAATAGCATTGCCGATTTATTGCGTCATATTTCTGAAACTGAACTTTGGTGGATAGGTAATGTTGTTTTGAAAAAAAATAACTACCGTGATTTAACAGCATCGGTAGCACCGGATTTAAAATCAATTATTAAGGAATTGGAAATTTCACACAAATATGTTTTAAATCTTGTAAATTCAAAGACTATTGATAATTTAGATGAAACTTATAAAATTCCAGAGGTTAAAGAGACGTTTAATCTGAAATGGATTCTCTGGCATACAATTGAACATGAGATGAGACATCGCGGGCAGATATTTATGTTGATACGTTTACAGGGGATTGTGCCACCTCACGTTTAAAGTATGAGAGAGAGAAATAGATTATGCTGATTTTATTAACAAATGATGACGGTATCCACGCCGAAGGAATGCTGGCGGCTGAAAAGGAACTCAGTAAGATAGGCGAAGTCCTGATGGTGGCCCCGGATCGCGAACAATCTGCTTCAAGTCATTCGCTTACTCTCGAGCGACCGCTAAGACTTCAAAAGGCAGGGGAGGGACGCTACACCTGCGATGGTACTCCGACCGACTGTGTAATGATGGCCGTACATGGTATTCTGGGACATCGATTGCCTGATCTTCTTGTTTCAGGGATAAATCACGGAGCCAATATGGCCGAAGATGTTACCTACTCGGGTACTGTCGCGGCCGCCATTGAAGGATCGACAATGGGAATCCCGTCGATGGCCGTTTCCAATACCGATGCCGAGAATATAAAATCGTATCGTCCTGCGGCCCGGTTTACGGCTCGTCTGGCCAAACGATTTAAAGAGCTTAATTTACCGCTTAGAACATTTTTAAATATCAATTTCCCAAAGATAATAAACGGCCGGATTCCCAAATACAAATTCACCAGTCTTGGCCAGCGGGTTTATAAGGATATTATCATTAAAAAAACCGATCCGAGGGGCAAGGATTATTACTGGATAGCCGGTGAGGCGGTGTGGAAATCTGTCAACGGTACCGATTATGAGGCTATTTCCAACGGTTTTATATCGATTTCGGCCTTGAAGATGAATTTTACCGATACCGAAACGATTGAGAAATTAAAAGATTTGAAGTTAAAATTATAGAAAAAGAGGATTTATATAAAGCGCTTGACTTGTTATGGCGATTATATATAATAGAGCAGTTTAAATCGGGGCGTAGCGCAGTTTGGTAGCGCACTTGGTTCGGGACTAAGGGGTCGCTGGTTCAAATCCAGTCGCCCCGATTTTAAATTGTTATGAATATCCGGGGATCAGTTATTTTTTATAATCAAGGAAGTATTTATGGCAGATAAAAAACGGCCGGTTATCGGCGTGATTGGCCCGGGACGCTGTTCCGGTAAAGTAAAAAAGGTTGCTGAGATAATCGGGCAGGCCATCGGCGCTGCCGGCGCAACTCTTGTTTGCGGAGGACTTGGCGGCGTCATGGAGGCGGCCGCTAAAGGGGCCAAATTGAAAAATGGAACAACGATTGGTATTATTCCATCCGATCAGAAAAAAGATGCCAATAAATACATTGATATAATTATCCCCTCCGGAATCGGTGAAGCCCGGAACCTGCTTATTATTCGTACCGCCGATGCCGTAATAGCTTTGCCCGGAATGTTTGGCACCTTATCCGAAATGGCTATTTGCCTGAAAACCAAAACGCCGTTGGTATCGCTTCAGGCCTGGGATATCTCCGATAAAATTGTTCGTGTCGATGACCCGATTAGAGCCGTCAAAGAGGCAATAAAACTGGCTAAAGGCGAAAAATGAGTTTTATTCGTGCTCTGGTTAATGTTCGAGGGGTCGTGCAGGGTGTCGGTTTTCGCTACTGGTGCCAGAGAAAAGCGGCCGGGTTGGGACTTTGCGGTTATGTCGGCAATCTTGCCAACGGTTCAGTTGAGGTTTCTTTTGAGGGCGATCGAGGGCTGGTCGAGGCGTTTATCGAGGAACTAAAAGTTGGTCCGACTTATTCACATATTACAGATTTAAAAATTGACTGGTTTGACGAACCGAAAGGTTACAATAATTTCAATATAGAGATGTTAGATAAAAATGAATACAGAGATTAATTATGGATGATTTAAAAAAGGCTATTCGTTCGATTCCGGATTTTCCCAAGAAAGGAGTTGTTTTCCGCGATATATCGACTCTGCTGGCGAATCCGGATGCTTTTAATAAAACGCTTGATTTGATGGAAAAATATTGCCGTGAGCGTGGCGCCAATAAAATCGTGGCGATTGAATCGCGGGGATTTCTGTTCGGCGGTGCGCTGGCTAATCGACTTGGGATCGGTCTGGTAATAGTTCGCAAGCCGGGCAAACTGCCGGCCGAGACTATCAGCCAGGAATATGAGTTGGAATACGGCACCGATAAAATCGAGATGCATACCGATTCGATCAATGAAGGCGATTCGGTTATTGTTATAGATGATTTAGTTGCCACCGGTGGAACCCTTGAGGCTTCGTGCAAGCTCATTGAAAAATCAGGTGGAAAGATTTCCGGGATTGCGGTTTTGGTTGATCTGGCTTTTATTCCGTGGCGCGAAAAACTAAAAGGATATGACATTCTGTCGCTGGTAA
>CBFCZE010000216.1:0-2921 GCA_965602655.1 uncultured bacterium | reverse complement strand
CGTCTAATTCTGTTTATATATACAACTTTATAATTTCATTCAATATAATAATTATTTATTATGAAACATCCATATTATTCAACTCAATTTCCTTTCGCTCTTTGTTTCCATAAGATAATAATATCTCCAATTAGACGGTGAGGAGTAATTATAGTGAGGATGTTTGTTTCATTTCGCATAATTATATGACGAATTAACCTCAAAATCAACAAATATTTTATAAAAAAATCGCCCAAAATCGAAAAAATATTCAATTTCGGGCGGTATTTGGAATTAAAATCCGGTCTGAGTAATGAAATCTTACGTCAAGTAGAATACTGTGATTTATTACTCTGGTTTGTTAAAATAGTTTCATCAATCGGCTGATTATTGATGAGATATTCATTTATATCAATCTCGGCAATTTTTCCGGCGTCGAAGTTTAGAATAACATTAAAAGGAACCATTATTCCAGAAACTTCCTTATAATTAGTATAGGATTCTGTTAAGTTGGCCGACCCTATAATGTTACGGAATCGATCTCAATTTTGTATGAATATTTGCCGTCAACCGATTGAGTAAGAGAAGGTTCAACCTGTTTTCCATCCTGGCCCTCCATTCCAATCCAGACCATTACATAATCGGGACTGTCTATTTTTCAGCTGGATTTTGTCATCCCGCTGTATCATATTCTCGTGAGCAATTAACCAATAAATAGGAGGTGTAAATGATTTTAAAAGTCATTTCGACGCTATTTCTGCTTCTGGCGATTCCCTTCTTTGCCGTCATTGCGCAGGATGCCGCAAAAGTTGAAAAGATTCTCGAGGAGGTCGATCCTTGGGTGTTGACTGACACTGCGCGGATTATGACCTTTATTGATAGCTGTAATGCGGTTACCGCTGAAAAAATTCAATCATCGGAATTTTGGAAACCGACTGTCGATGCTCTTTCTTTTCTACTGGGGATAGATTATGTGGGGAATACAAAAATCGATAACACCGGACGAATTTACTTTCAAATGCGCATCACCGGCGAAAGCGACGCACTCTTTTATATGGACAAGCCGCTGGGTTGGCCGGTTCAGTTAACACCAAACGACTGGACTGAGAAAGGATTTATAATAAGCGGTTTTTCAGTGCATCCATCCGGTGATTACATTCTCGTGAGCGTTTACAAACATGGCGATGAGATGGACGATATTTGGTATTTTGCACGCGACGGGCAATTTTACCCCCTGTTGGTTGACCGGCTTGTCAGCTATGGCGGTAAAATTTTTGATGAGGATAACCCTGATATTTTCTATCTTTATACTTATGACAAAAAAGTCATTCATATATGCAAATACACAATCTCCGAATCGAGTCTGGATACGCTTTATACGGAACCGGGTGTTTTCTTCCCAACTGATTATTACAAAGGTCAGATGACCACAATTCGACGTTTTTCAAGATCGGAAAGCCAGCTATTGTTATATAATATTGCTGACAATAAAATGACGGAACTATCCGACACCAGTATCTTTTCTGACGCTGGTTTCACCAATGATGGGCAAATTCTGGCATAAACTTCTGCTGAGTCGGCAGATGATGAATTCAAGAAAATCTGTCTTCTCAACCCGGACCAACCTAATAAGTTTAAAGTCATTTACGATCCCAAAATGAAAATAGATAAATTTGCCTTCGAGCGGAAAACCGGCATCTTTATCGCAGTTCTTAATATGGATGGTTACTCGAAACTGGCGGGCTTTGATCTCAGCGGCAACTTGGTTGCCACTCCCCAGCTCGAAATTGGAATCGTTTCCGAGATATTCAGCAATGAAGCCGGTGAGGTAGTTTTCAGCTTTTCGGCTCCGACAATTTCTCCGGCCGCTTATAAATTCAAGATCGGCGATGATAAACTCGAAAAACTTGCCGGTGTCTCCACCTTTGGGTTCGATTTCTCGGATGTCAAAGTTGATTTAATTAAATATCAATCGGAAGATGGTACTGAAATTCCGGCCTTTATTTATATTCCCTCCACTGCGAAAAAAGACGGCTCAAATCCTGCTATTGTGAACTATCACGGCGGCCCGACTGATCAAAGCCGTCCGTATTTCCAGCGTAATATGGCCTTTGCGCTCAGTAAAGGATTTGTTTATATGCTTCCAAATGTGCGCGGTTCCACTGGATATGGAACAGCCTATGAAAAGGCCGATAATTTAGAGAAACGCTTTAGTGCTCTAAAGGACGCCGAAGGGGCAATTGACTATTTGATTAGCGAAGGATGGTCCAACCCGGATAGGATTGCCATTTGGGGCGCATCGTATGGCGGTTATACAGTCAACTGGCTGGCCGCTCAATGCCCCGAAAAATTGGCCTGCATCGTTTCGGAAGTTGGTGTTGGTGAGTTTGATCATACAATCCTCAATTCAAATCCAATTTTCATTCAACTGCAGGAAAAGGAATTCGGGCCGATCGGTGGAGAACTTACTCGCAGGTTGTCCCCAATATTTTATGCTGAAAATATTTCTCGACCGATTTTTGTAACAGGCGGTTTTAATGATCCGCGCGTGCCCCCATCAGATCCAAGAAGATTTGCCTACGTTCTTTCCAGTTTGGGCAAACAGGTTTGGTACTTCGAGGAAACTGAGACAGGGCATGGTGCCTCGGTAAAAGCGCAAATAATCCGTGATCTTGCCACAAATTATGTTTTCACTATGATGCATGTGATGAAATAGACGAAACAAATCCCGAAATAATGGAGCGTTTTGATTTAAAATGTAATTAGTGGTTTCAGGCAAATTGTTTACCCGGTAAATCCGAGAACTTACCGGGTATATATATAGATTTTACTTCGCTTTATTACCACCACTTAATCAGTTTTGGGATACGGTTATGAATTAAATATTCATTGTTGGGCATAACCCTGGCCGCTATTCCAAATCGACCAGATTCCCGGCAGAC
>CBFCZE010000215.1:0-2927 GCA_965602655.1 uncultured bacterium | reverse complement strand
AAATGCTGGATACAAAATTTCATAGAAATTCTCACCAGAGAGAAGTGATTCTGGAAGAACTTCGAAAGGTGAAATCGCATCCGACTGCGGCAACTCTCTACAAATTAGTCAGTAAACGACTGCCGAAAATCAGCCTGGGAACAATCTACCGGAATCTCGAACTGCTTTCAAAAAAGGGAATCATTCAAAAACTTGAGGTTGGCGGTTCCAAAGCACGTTTTGACGGCGATACCGACAAACATTATCATATATGCTGTACCGAATGCGGCAGAATCGATGATGTTTACGATTCCTCTGATGAAATAATAAACGTTGACTTATCAAAGATTATAGGATATGATGTTAAAGGATACCATATGAATTTTTATGGTATTTGCCCTGATTGCAGAGAAAATCACTAATTAAATTTAAACCTATTGAATGGAAAACTGGAGGTAAGGCAAATGTCTACCAAAGAAACACAGGAAAAAATCATCGACAACATGCACCGCTGGCAGAAAATCGAAAACGCGTCGGTTGCATCAACCGGCGAGGTCATCAACAAAACCGACAATCCGATTATTCGGCTGGTCATGGAAATCATCCAGCGCGACTCGCAGATGCATTTTCGGGTCCAGGATTTGATTGCCGAAAGTCTGACCACAAAAACTATCTCACTGAGCCCCGATGAGCTGTTAGAGGTCTGGGATATGATTGAAAAACATATCAAGCTCGAAGAGAAAACTATTGAACTTGCCAACGAAGCCAAAAAGGCTCTGGAAGGTAAGAAGATGGTAGTGCAGGAATACCTTATTGACTATTTGCTGATTGATGAGGAGAAACATAATAAAATTCTGGAAACACTGGAAACAATCAAGAAAGGGATGTACCCTTATGGTTAAGGGTTGATCCCTAATAATTAAGAAAGGATTAAAGAAACTATAATGTCATGCTTAATTACAAAAGAAGCCCCGGATTTCACTGCTGAAGCTGTTATGCCGGATAACTCGTTTGCCGAATTTAATCTCTCATCATATCGCGGGAAATATGTTGTCCTGTTTTTCTATCCCTTTGATTTCACATTTGTCTGCCCAACCGAGATCATCGGATTTAACAAAAGACTTGATGAATTCAAAGCTCTGAATACGGAGATCATCGGTGTATCGACCGATTCTCATCATACTCATCTGGCGTGGAAAAATACTGCTACCAAAGATGGCGGAATAGGAAATATTCAGTACCCGCTGGTCGCCGATTTGGACAAGAATATATCACGTGGTTATGAAGTCTTGGTGGATGAAGAGATTGCTTTGAGAGGTCTTTTCCTGATTGATAAGGAAGGAATTATTCGTCATTACTCAGTCAGTGATGATCCACTGGGCCGCAATATTGATGAGACCCTGCGGCTGGTAAAAGCATTACAATTTTCAGAGAAGCACGGCGTTGTTTGCCCGGCTAACTGGAACGATGGCGATGATACAATGAAACCTGATGCAGAAAGTGTTGCCAATTATCTGGCCGAGCATGTTTAAATAAAAAGATTAAATGCCGGATGAAAATCTCGGCATTTTAAAATTAAGGAGAATAAAGATGACTGAAAGAAATAATGTGGTTAAATCAAGCGGTAACCCCCTGACACTTGTAGGCAATGAGGTCAAGGTTGGCGATAAAGCGCCCGATTTTACCGTTCTCAATGACAGCCTGTCACCGGTTAAACTATCCGATTTTAAGGGCAAAACCGTTATCATAACTTCGGTCCCCTCGATTGATACCAAAACCTGTGATTTGGAAACCAAACGATTCAATAAGGAAGCCGGTAACCTTGGAGAAGATGTATCTATTTTAACCATCAGCATGGACCTTCCCTTTGCTCAGGCTCGGTGGTGTGGTGCTGCCGGAGTAGAAAATCTGACGATGTTATCAGATTTTCGTGATAGAGAATTCGGCGAAAATTATGGCGTTCGGATTAAAGAACTTGGTCTTCTGGCACGGACTATTTTTATCGTCGACAAGGAAGGTAAGGTTCAATATATTCAATATGTCGAAGAAACATCGCAGGAGCCAAACTATGAAGACGTTTTGGATGCGACAAAGAAATTATTAGGATAAATAGAATTGGGAGGCGACTGAGTGGAATACAGAATTGAAAAAGATACGATGGGCGAAGTCAAGGTTCCACAAAATGCCTATTATGGCGCCCAGACTCAGCGAGCTGTTGAAAATTTTCAGGTAAGCTCGCTTCGTCTCCCCTTTTCTTTTATTAAATCGCAGGCAATAATAAAACGAGCCGCGGCTCTGGCAAATATGTCTGCGGGAGTTCTCGATAAAAATGTCGGAGAGGCTTTGGTAAGTGCTGCCGACGAAATTTTAAGCGGGAAGTTTAATGATCAATTCGTGGTTGATCTGTTTCAGGCCGGTGCCGGAACCTCACAGAATATGAATATAAATGAGGTTCTGGCTAATCGTGCCGAGGAGATTCTCGGCGGGAAAAAAGGTGAATATAAAAAAGTTCATCCCAACGACCATGCCAATATGAGTCAATCGACCAATGATACTATTCATACGGCCATCCATATCGCTGCTTGCACTGAATTGCATGAACAGCTTTTACCGGCCATAACAGGGCTTGAATTATCGCTGGGCGAAAAAGCACAGGAGTTTGATGGTATTATCAAATCGGGCCGGACCCATCTTCAGGATGCGGTTCCGATAAGCCTCGGCCAGGAATTCAATGCATATCTTGGAATGATAAATCATGCCCGCAAAAGTATTGATAAATCATCTGATTCATTACTTGATCTGGCAATTGGCGGCACGGCTGTCGGAACCGGATTAAACACGCCCGTTAACTATCGAAATAATGTAATTGAAAATATTAATAAGTCGACCGGTTATTCGTTTCGAAGTGCGCCAAATATGTTTGAGGCGATGCAGAGTTTTGGCGCCGT
>CBFCZE010000214.1:0-2987 GCA_965602655.1 uncultured bacterium | reverse complement strand
ATCCGGGCGTATCCTTGGCCGTGACAGCAACTTTTCCAACCGCTTCGGCAAATGTCCTGGCCGCTTCGTAGGTTTCATCCGCAGTATCAATGGTTCTGACCACCTCAACCAGTTTCATAATCGGGACAGGGTTAAAAAAGTGAAGCCCGATAAATTTGTCTCGTCGTTTAGTGACCGTCGAAAGATCACCGATTGGGAGCGACGACGTATTTGAGGCAAAAATGGTTTTCGGGCCGCATACTTTATCAAGTTCACCAAAAACCTCTTTTTTGGCCAGCATATCCTCGGTAACTGCCTCAATCACCAGATCGCAATCGGCCATCGGTTCGAACTCGGTTGTTTGGGTAATATTGCCAAGCGTCTTGTCTTTGACGGCTTCATCAATTTTCCCTTTTTCAATAGCCTTGTTCAGCCGCTTTTCAATACCGCCTATACCCTTAGCCAGAAGTTCCTCGGAAACCTCGTTGGCTATCACTTCAAATCCCGCCCCGGCCGCAACCTGAGCGATACCGGAACCCATTTGACCAAATCCAACAATACCCACTTTCTTAATCATACTTACTCCATTATTAAATATTTAGAATTTGTTATTTCACTTTGAGATCAATCAGTCCTCCAGCACAGGCAAGGTAGGACAGATTGTGCTAAAAGTCAATGACCTGTGGTCAATTATCGAAAAATATACAAAATCAAGGCACAAAAAATTCCGGCAGTATTGAAACTGCCGGAATTCGATATAAAACAGCTATATCTTCTATTTTACCAGTGTCATTTTCTTTGTTTCGGAAAATGAGCCGGCCTCAATCTTATAGAAATAGATTCCAGATGAAATATCGGCGGCATCCCAGGTGACAGAATAGTTTCCGGCCGACAGTTGTTTCGATACTAATGTCTCTACTTTTTTACCAAGAATATTGAATATATTGAGGATTACGAATTCAGTTCTCGGAATTGCAAATTCAATCTTTGTCGCCGGGTTAAACGGATTCGGGTAATTCTGGTGCAGAGCAAAATCATTCGGGATCTGTTTTTTATCGTCAGTCAGTTCATCAATATCTGTCGCTACGCCCATTGCGCCGGAGGGTGTAAATGGCCGGTCTTCGTTGGCGTAACCGATTAAGGTTCCGTCATTAGCGTTGGATGTCGCTTCATGAGTTTTCTGGAAGAGATTGGTTTCACACGGTTCATCAAAATGCCAGAGACCAACCAAACCTGTTTCATCGCCTCGCAGCGGAATATTCATAGCGGCCAGAATCTGAGCCGGTGAGCGAACGACATTTCTCCACAGACGAACTTCGTCTATTTTTCCCTTAAAATGCTGTGATGTTCCGGAAGCGTCCCACTCTTGACCAATACTGAACTGAGCCCCATGATGCGGACGATCATCCATTGTTATAATAAATTTGAGCTGTTCGGCACCATTTACGTACAAGGTCGTCGGGTTGTCCGGATTGCTGTTGGTTTTTGGCCTACAAGTTAATGCGATGTGATACCAATTACTCGGGGGAAATTCGTCAGTACTGCTGACATATTTATTCGTATTATCATAATAAAAGAATTTTTGACTGCTTCCGTCATACGTGAGAAGGTTAATGTTTCCGCCATCTATGGTATTAAGAGCCATTATGACGCCTTGAACATTATCTGCCTCCGGATAAACCCAGGCTTCCTGCGTCCACGAATGGAGGAAGTAATCGCTGGGATTACTGGTGAGATCATTGGCGGCGGTGTTTGCTTCGACATAGTCATTAACACCATCAAGTAGTAAGGCGTTGCCGGGGCCGTCCATCGGTATAACAATCTCTTCGTTTGACCAATCATCCTGATTTTTATTGCCTTCAAGCGGAAGTAGCCGGTATGTATAGGTGGTGCCATTAATAATATCATCATCGGTATAAGAGGTAATGAAAGTGGGAAAAGGATTCAATATAAATAGAGGAACAGTTGCTATTTCCTCACCATTTCTTTCAATACTATATCCTTCAATAGGAGCAAAATGCCCATCGTAATCGGGATCTTTTAAGGCTTCGTTGGCAATATTCCATTCTAGATCGACTTTACTATCGGTGGCATAGGCGGTAAGTTCATTCACATGGTATTTCCAGCCGCATAATTTATCATCATCAAATGTCGCACAAGCTCCCCACACTCGCAACCAAAAATAGTCTGACTGAGCATCATCTTTGGGATCGCCGTCTTCCATAGCTATCATGTAATGGACCATATCGGCAAATCTTCGATTATCGTCTCCATCACCCCATAATATATGGGTATCGATACAATCGCCAGTCGGTAAAATAGCCTGATGATGATTGTCGTGATCATGATATCCCATTCGCATCAAATCGTAGAGGGCATCATGAACCAGGGAGGAGCGGAAATTATGATATTCGTCCGGGCAGTATAAATCGCCTTCCCATATTTTGCAGACATACGAAGCGCCGTCCCACCGGTATCCTTTTTTAATGGTAAATATTCCCCCAATTTCGAGGGTGATAAAATCCCAGTCAACTCGTGGGAGAACATATTTTGCCCAGTTCCAATAAGGACCAGCTTCAATCTCGCAGCAATCGGGCAGTTTTTCTGCAACTTCGAAGTATTCGGATAGGTCAATGGTGTAATCTTTCTGCAGTTCGTAAAAAACAATATGATCGTTGGAATCAAATCGTCCCGGCAGGTAGTCGAATCCGGTCCAATCGGTGTAATGCTGGCCAATAGCACTATTGCACATCAGCAGCAATGCTAGACCCAGAATCGTTAAAAGTTTTTTCATAGCGGCTCCCTGGTATTTTCGTCCAAATATCTCAGGTTGTTTTCGTTACTGGCTCAACCGGCATACAATCAAATCAGCCTGTCAAGTCTATATTAAAAACCCCGGCAGTATTGAAACTGCCGGGATTCGATATAAAACAGCTATATCTTCTATTTTACCAGTGTCATTTTCTTTGTTTCTGAAAATGACCCGGCTTCAATCTTATAGAAATATA
>CBFCZE010000213.1:0-3014 GCA_965602655.1 uncultured bacterium | reverse complement strand
CAAAAAATAAGAAACAGTTCAAGGTTGGCTGTGGGATTATCGCGGCCATAATCATCGCAATAATAATATTGTTTATAATAATATTTGCAATTCTTGTGGAGCAATCTGGCGTGAAAATGTCAAATGAATTGGATGATTATGTTTATGAGTATTTTGAGGATCATGATATTCTTAAAGATGATGAGGAAATAATTGCCTATTTTGATAATACATACATGATGGATGGATCTGAGGCAGCTATCTTAACAGACAATCGAGTACTCTATATAAAGAAGAATAGAAGAACTTCCATTTATTTCAATAACATTGATACGGTTATTCATAGTTTCAATGATTTTTCCGGTGACATAATTAACATAAAATGCTTTAAGGGCAAGCCAATGAAAATAGAAATTTCAGATGGCCACAACGGCGATATTTTCTATGATGCATTAATGGACCTGTGGAAAGATTATCAAGAAATGGAACCATAAAGGAATAGACATAAAGTAGTTCGGGTTCCGCAGAGGAGTAGGTCGGGTTCCGCAGTCTCGGAGAGACAGGAAACCCGACAAAAAAGAGACAGAGAAAAAATACAATGCAAATAGTTTTAGCCACACATAACAAAGATAAAATTCGGGAAATAAAAAATCTGCTCGAGGATCTACCCGTTGAGATTAAAACATACGAGGATTTTCCGGAGATGCCGGATATCGACGAAACCGGTACCACTTTCAAGGAAAACGCTATTTTAAAATCAAACAGCATAAATGAATATACCGGATTGCCGGCGCTGGCCGATGATTCCGGGCTCGAGGTTGAGGCACTTGACGGGCGGCCGGGTGTTTACTCATCGCGATACGCCGGTCCCGGATGCACCTATGATGATAACAATAAAAAATTATTGCAGGAGCTTGAAGGCGTATCGACTGAGCGGCGCAAGGCCAGTTTCCGAACCGTGATTGCGATAAGCTGGGATAAGGATAATGTCGAGACAGTCGAGGGGAGAGCCGACGGAATAATAACTACTTCTAATCAGGGAGTCTCCGGTTTTGGCTACGATCCGGTTTTTTATTATCCTCAGGCCGGAAAAACATTTGCCGAGATGACGCTTGAAGAAAAAAACAAAGTCTCGCACCGGGGACTGGCTTTATTAAAAGCGAAAGAATTGATAAAGAAACATCTGGAGAAAAACCGGTAGGGTGCCTCACCTGCCGCGCCGGGCTCACCTGACTATTACTGCCGAGATTTATCAATCCTTGACAACGACTGATAATAAGATATATTGAGACGCTTCATTTATTTCGGGGTGTGGCGCAGTCTGGTTAGCGCACTTGCTTTGGGAGCAAGATGCCGGAGGTTCAAATCCTCTCACCCCGATTTTGTATATTTTCTGATTAGCCTTGAGAATCTTCCTTGCTTTTATTCATCTGCTCGTATGAAAACGAAAAATGCATCTGGACAATGACCCATTTCCCGTCCAACTTCTCCAGAACACCTGTCCAGCGGATATCTTCCCAGTTAGCCGACTGACCTTTCCATTCGTTATAATCATCAAGTCTGGCATGATACCACGCGGCGTCACCGGATTGCGATATTCCGATTTCAAGTTCCCGAACATCAGAACTGATCGCCTTAAAATCCTCATGCATAAAAAAGCTCTCGGTTAACTCGGTAAAGGCTTTGAATCCTCTCATTGTGCCGGCGTCGTCGGGATTAAAGAAAAACAGATCTTCGTCATGTGAGAAGCAACTGTATGAAAGCTCCTTATCTTTATTGACTGCCCAGGCAATACTGTTTTTAATAACTTCTGCGATTTGAGCTTTTTCAGCCTCAATGTCAATTTCTGATTTCATAGCATTACATCCTATAATTGTTCCGATTAATAAGAGAATAATACTCCATACAACAATACGTTTCATTTTTAACCTCCAGACATAAGATCAATCAAGTTTGCATCATTTAAAAATATAAGTCAAACATATTTTAATTATCTTTCAAATTATTTTGAAAAAATTACTATCAAGAATTATCCAAAATTTGTCGATTTTTTAATAAAGGGAGACCGCAGTTAAAATTGCTTATACCGCGCACATAATCATTCATGTACACAGGATAACGAATAAAAATCAACAGTGGTTTGATGGGAAAAATGATGCCAGCTATAATGTCATTCCCGTCCCCATAATGTCATTCCCGTGCAGACGGGAATCTATCTTAACTTACGGTTCCGATATTTTTTTCACCCGCACTCGCTTTCGAATCGGGCTTTTTTATATCAATCTAATCCTTTACACAACGAACCGAGACCCCAAAGTACTTATATTCGTAACCACGGTAAATATCAGAATTATCGTTATCCAAGGCCCGGTTAAATCCATGGGAACTAGTGCTCTCTGTGGATGACCAAAAGTCAGCGATGTCACCCAAATAGTAGAAGGTACCAAAACTGGCGCGGAACCCGCCGGGCAACGCGGAAAAACCACTTTCATTGGTCGCACCGGTATTAGGACTATTCCAATGCGTTGTACCAGTTTCCTTTAGCTTTCCGCCTTCATCCGTACCTCGCCAGCTTAGCTGGTCAGCAACGGATTGGCTCATTCCAAGATATATCTCCAATTGCTTCCACTCTTCATCAGTCGGCACATGCCAGCCTTCGGGGGCAATGTTACGGCTGTCATCTACTGCATACCAGTTATATATCCGGCCATAAGTAGCAACATTATGTTCATCGTTATCATAGTTGCAATAGGCTCCTGTAGTAAGTCCTGACCATGTACCGCCATCAGTTACACAGGGAATGGGGTCGCCGTTACGATAATGAGTAACTTTAAGGTTCTCCATCATCCAGATCTGCTCACCGATTGTTACCGTTTGATAAACATTGCCATCAATATCTGTAACCGTGCGGCAATCAGGGTCCGGTCCTTCTTTATACTTGTAATTAATCAGATGTACAATATCTAATATATTAACTGGCGGAGTGCCATCAACATCTCCGCATTCAGCCGCGAATGAAGTTGTTGCACCGATGA
>CBFCZE010000212.1:0-3075 GCA_965602655.1 uncultured bacterium | reverse complement strand
CTGACATATTAAAGCTATAACCGCAGGTTTTATTTTAAATAAAAATATCCGGCAATTCCGTGATGCCAGATTATAACAAAAAAGCCCTCCCGCAAGAGAGGGCTTTCTTATCAATAAATGTTTAGTGTGCTGCAAGTGTCTGCCAGTTCGATGACCTGAGAACCGGCATCTTTCCGGCGCCGGTCGGGTCATCATGCACGATATAATTTATCGAAGAACGCAATAGTCCGACCGCATAGTCTGTATTATGGATA
Source organism: uncultured bacterium (assembly GCA_965602655.1). GTDB lineage: Bacteria > Zixibacteria > MSB-5A5 > GN15 > PGXB01 > JAAERC01. The sequence continues at coordinate 2,821 of CBFCZE010000212.1, read as the reverse complement.
CCTTTTGACTGGTCTTCCATTACAAACATAAGATTATATAATGCTCCCGTGATCTCTTCATCAGGGACGACAACATCTTCAATTGGATGTCCCGCGTCAATATCGTAGACCCCAGCGTCATCGAGCAGGATTGCCAGACTATCCAGAAGTCCCTCGATTTCATCCTGGATACCTTCTAATTCGCCATCCCAGTCAAAATCAATGCCAGAGATACGATTAAAATCTTCCATATTTCCATTATGACATAAAGCGTCATTACATCCAATTACGTTATAATGATCCTCACCCTCGTCTTCGCCTTCCATATTGAAACTGTGACCTCCGGTATTATATATACCGCTTGACATATGACAAGATAGACAGCCCTCGGTTAGGCCATAGGAATGATATGAATTTTCATAGGTATATCCAGCATATTCATAGGCATTTTCACCGATTAACATATCGGATTGATTACTATGGTGCGGTCCATAATGCTCACTTAATTCAACATCGTCAGCAACATAGGTTCCGACATCGCGACGACTTTGATGGCATTCCGCACATAGGTTAGAATATCCCCTATCATAGATGGCATTATTTCCGAGTGCGACAGCCGCGATTGTCCTCAATTCCAGGGAGCCGTTACTATGCGGCGCATGACACGTAAAACAGCTAATGTTGGTAAAATGATCACCGGCGGCATCAACATCGGTTACTTCGGCCACAAACCCTTCATTAGTATGACATTTTTCGCAACTGGAATACCTCGACGAATTCAAACGGTTACGGTTGTATGTTTCTCCTGTTGCGTGAAGTGATTTGGAATACTCGGTTCGTGCGGCAATCAAATCAAAATCGTCATCTCCATGACAGGTAAAGCAGCTATTCAACGAGGTCTGATCATCACCAGCTTCATTGATTACCTTTCGCTCACAACCAACAGTAAAGGATAGCACTATCAACATGACTGTGATTGCCAGAAATAGATTTGATGTTTTCATTTGTTAATCTCCTCTAGAAAGAAATATTTCTAATTAAATTTAATTCTGCAATGTTTGAGGTATAGTATTGGTCTCTGACGAGAAAATCGTCGAAATTGTAAACATAATATTTTACCTCAAGACCATACAGATTACTTAATGCGTAAGACAAGCCGAAATCAAAATTTATACTTTCAATATTCACATCCTTTTTGCTTCGGCTATAAACGGTACCGGCCGATAATGTAATTCGCCTAAATTCATTAAGGGTCAAATTTCCATAAAGCGTGTGGTTGTCAAAATCAAATATTTGATCATCGTTCAAATATTCACCCTCTGAAAATGAATAGCCAAAATTGACTGTTACGACCTTGTTTCTCATATTCCCGGCCAAAGAAAAACGATCAAAATCATACTCGCTATTCAGCCTTTCATTTTTGCGGTTGCGCCTGTCAAACCTTAATGAAACTGAGCCGATATCGTATAACTTATAATTCGCCCCAATATTAAATCTCTGTCTATCTTCATGACCCAGCAATCGAAATCCGTCGGTCAGCTTTTCAATTCGATTACCGTACTCCCCTTTAAGTTCAAATTGCCGAACTGGTTTCAGCCAGGCCGATAAATAATATGTGTCAGAATTGACCTCACCGGTATAGTCATCATTTATATCATTCTGATATCCAAGAGTGAATCGTGCCTTACCCTGAATAAGCCGAGTCAGGCATAAGGCATGCGATAAATTATCAGTGGCAACAAAATCACTATCGGAACCGGTACGATCAAATATAAAATGATAATTGACGAAAAAGTCCCGCTGAAGATTCAAACGCAGCCCACCCCACGATTTGTTTGAACTGAGTTTGTATTCGCTTAAATCATATTTATTCTGAAAATGCTGAAAACCGCCTGATAGAATTGCCCATTCAAAATTGGGAATCGGCGATATGGCATAAAACTTAATTCTAGATCTTTTTCTATCACGGGAGTCATTATTATTGTCGGAAAACATACCCCCGAAATATTCGGCCGAAACCATCCGCCCATGTTTATTGTAACGGATTCCCAGTTCATGGGTATTTGAATTATAATCGACCGGAATCGATGTCACAATAAAACCGGGGTCGAATTGTCTATTCAGTCGCCCTGATTCGGAACTAAAATTCCCATTGGCATAAACTTTAACATTTTCGTGCGGGAAATACCAAATAGACGCCTGAGTTCCTCGCCGCCTGGTAAAATCGCTTCCGTCAAAATTATATATACGGCGATACTGATTGTTTCTAAATGTCAATCCCAGCAGCCCCGATTTCCGGAGATTTAGATTGATATCGCGATTGTTAAGGGTTATCCTCTCAATATCAGCACTCAGCCGGTAACCATTTTCAAACCTATATAGGAAATCCTCCAGCGCTATCCCCACACCTTCATATATATTAAAAGAGGAATGCTGAACCGCTTGATTTCCGGTCTCATCTTCAAAAGTATATCCCAATTTTATTTTGCCCTTTCCCGATGCACTGGCATTGGCCGCCAAAAGCATCGAAAGGAACATAAAAAGAATCAAAATGGGTTTAATTATTCTATGCATTTATTAATCCTCCTCTAATTGGGATTATGGCATCCGGATTGATAGCAATCCGGAAACATTTTCGTTCCTAAGTCGGGATCCAGGAAAAGGCTGTTATCATAGGAACCGTGTATTTCTGTATGACATTCAATACATGATAATTTTGAACCCAATCCGTTATGATTGGTAAAATGCCCGGGCGGTGTGCTATGACATTGAAAACAGGTGCCGTTTCCGGATTGTGTAAGCAGCCTATCATTATTGGATCCATGCGGCTGATGACACTCAA
>CBFCZE010000211.1:0-3082 GCA_965602655.1 uncultured bacterium | reverse complement strand
AGTTTAATCCATTTTTCAAGGATTATTTCTTTCCTGGACAGGAGGGTGCTAATAAATTTAGGCAATATGATATCCTCCATTATGCAACCATCGTAAACTCTCAAAGTTTGTGAACTTGTTCACAAGAGACAAGGTAAATAAAAAGTATATTTAGTCAACTGATATTTTAACATATTTTACCAAAGCAAATATTTTATTTCGTCAATATCGTTTGTCTAACAGCCTGTTAGCCAAATGGTGATCTGATGGAAAAAGATTATTTTACGGTTATTTTATACCTGAAATTTATATATAAAATCATAAAAAAATCCGGAGAGTTATTAGACTTCTCCGGATTTAACAGGTATTCTAAAGTGAATTATACACAGCCGGTCGGTTTGGCCAAACCGGCAACCTTACAGGCACCTTTGGCAGGACCTGACGGAAACAGCTCATATACTTTTTTCAGCGGAAAACCGGTTTCCTTACAAAGCTTCCGAATCATGGGAGCAATTCCGAATTTCTGGTAATATTCTCTCAGATAATTAACCAGTTTCCAGTGCTCTTCGGTTAATTCGGATACAGCTTCGGTTGAGGCAAGGGCGAGGGCGACTTCCTCGTTCCACTGATCCGGCTCCAGCATGAATCCATCTTCATCGACATCAATCTTCACATCACCATGTTCAAATATTGCCATTGTTTTTCCTCCGTTACTAAAATTATAAATGACCTTTTAATATTTCAAATTTAACGCATATCAATATATCCGCAAGGACAATTCTCTTCGCATTTTTTACATCCGGTACAAAATTCCAATTTAAATGTATATGGAACACCTTTTTCAAGCGGTTTGATGACAGCATTATCCTGACAGTAACTCCAGCAAATTGTACACTCAAAGCAGTGTCCGCAACTCATGCATCGTTTGCCCTCATGAACCGCCTCATCAACAGTCAATGTGCTAACTATCTCCACATCAAGCGATTTAAGACTTTCCTCAGGTGATAATTCCCTAATTTCAACCGGTTTGCTCTCTTCATAGTGACCAAGCTTCATTTTATCATACTTGATGACATTCATCTTTTTCGGGGGATCGTCCTTCATTCCCGGGCCCCCGAATTTTTCAATGATAGCTTCGGCCGCCCGACGTCCATGAAAAATAGCATCAATAACCAATCCGAGATTTACATTATCTCCGCCGGAATATAAATCATCTTCTTTGGTTTTAAATTTTTCATCGACCTTAATCCAATCGCGTCCTTCAATCAGATTATCAAATCCGGTAAAATCCGGTTCCTGGCTGATAGCCGGAATCAAAGTGCTGAAATCAAGATCGTAGGTTTCACCTTCAATCGGTACCGGACGACGTCTGCCGGAAGAATCAGGTTCACCCAGTTCCATCTTTTGGCACTTCATCCCAGTCGCTTTATCACCGTTCTTATATATTTCGATAGGAGCCGCCAAAAAGTCTATTCTGACATCCTCGGCCAAAGCGCCGTCTATCTCTTCATCGATAGCCGGCATTTCAGTTTTGGTTCGACGATATAGAATCGTCGCATTGGCACCCAGACGGCGGGCGACGCGAGCCGCGTCAATGGCCGTATCACCGCCGCCAATAACAACAACATTATCTCCGATGTCGACTGTTTCGCCGGCATTAATACGGTGAAGAAAGTCGGTTCCGCTTATGACGTTTTCGGCATCTTCTCCTTCAATCCGAAGCTTGTATCCCTTGTGGGCACCGATACCGATAAAGATTGCATCATATTCTTTGCGAAGATCATCCATCATGATGTCATGTCCAACGGCCGTATTAATCTTCAATTCAACGCCCATATCCAGAATACGATTGATTTCGGCATCAAGAATATCGGCAGGCAATCTGTAGTCTGGAATACCATACCGAAGCATTCCGCCCGTTTTGGGGAAAGCTTCAAAAACAGATACCTTAAATCCATTGCGTGCCAGATGATATGCACACGACATGCCACCCGGTCCGGAACCAATAACGGCTATTTTTTGCGATTTGACTTCATCAGTTAATTTTTTGGGAACCAGCTTTTTCTCCAGGCCGTAGTCACCAATAAATCGTTCAACCTTATTAATTTTTACCGAACCCTCTTTTTGCTTGCGATTACAATCGGTTTCGCACGGATGCGGGCAAACTCGGCCGCATACGGACGGGAAAGGAGTTTTTTCAAGAAATGTATAAAATGCTTCCTCAAAAGCCTGGTCATTTGACTTTTCAAGCTCCTCAGCCTTTTGGATAGTCATTAACATTTTGCGTATGGGATTGTGATTGGGGCAGGCGTTTCCGCAGGGAGGTAATTTATCGACGCCATAGGGGCGAAGAGGTGATTCAATTTTACCGGTACTGCCGGCCGAGAAACCGCCCAGTTTCCTCTTCTTTTTTTTCTTTACAAGTTTAGCCATGCTGTTACTTTCTCAAGTAAAATGAATTATATATACTAAATTATATTTGTTAAAGGTTTCTCACCTTCAACGCCTTTATTATAAATGTTTTCCAATAACAATTCGATTTTAGCCAGTCGCTTTAAGCGGCGACCATGTTCCTCCTGTTTGAAAGGCTAAAATTTCCGGTCGGATTACCTCTCTTATGTTTTTTAAAATCTTGAGCAGCATTTACCATAGAAAAGGCCCAGGATTTAATCCCCGCGGCATGAATATGGGTATAACAAGCCAGACTATTGTTGAAAATCAATCCGTCTCTTTTATTTCCCAATCCGGTACCGGCAGTCATTTTTGCAACTGTATCTTTGTCACCTAAATCACCCGAAATTCCGGAATAATGGAACTCGTGACCTCTTATTGCATCGCCGATTTTATAAAACGGATTCGGTCTGTCGATTTCCATTTCTGAATAACCATGCCCGACCGGTTTCTCACTCATAACCAATTCAGTTGGGAATACGCCAGCCATTTCAAATTGGTCACCTTTCCATTTTATTGATTTACAAAGATAAATTAATCCGCCGCATTCGGCGTATATCGGCAGACCATCTTGAGCCGCCGATTTAACCGAATTCATCAAGTCTCTATTCAGCGCAATCTGTTCGGCATGCGTTTCGGGAAACCCTCCGCC
>CBFCZE010000210.1:0-3143 GCA_965602655.1 uncultured bacterium | reverse complement strand
AGGCTCAATAAATATAAGGGATAGCTATGGTAATTTTGAAAGCGAAAATAATAATGTAATATCATTCAGTTTCGGAATTTCCATGTTTTTTGAAACCTCACCAAACTCAATTTTCAGAATAGATCCAAATATATCTATAAGCGAAGATAATACTACATTTTCAATTGCAGTTGGTGTGATATTACTAACTGGTAAGAAATAATAAGATAGATTGAATTTTCAGCCTTGTAGGGAAGGTGTCCCCGACACCTGCCTATTGAATCAAACCAAATACTATCTTCCTCAGCCTGCCGAAAAACCGCGTCTTTACCTTTTCTATATGATACGCTTCCTGTATATCAACAATCATCTTGTCTTTGCTTTTAAGGCGTTCCGGTTGCACTTGCAGTACATACGAATTAACCGGCCGCTTCCAAAACCAACCTGCGCATCCAAATTGAATATAGTCCTTATCGATATTAACTACATCTTCCAAATCTGCCAAAAGCTCGATTCCATCTTTGTTGTTATCAACACATAATGCGATATAGGCAATTCTGTATTCGACATCGAGCGGACCATCAATCTGCTTAAGCGGTTCGAGATTATAAATATCCCGCTGTTTGTCATATACAAAATGCCCAAAACAGCATTGCAGAGTATAACAATACGGCAGTTTGGCCATACCGCGTATCAAATCGACAATAGGTGCATCTATTGCATTAAAATCAAGTCCGTTAAGGGCATCTTCCCGTTTCCGCGAAAATTTTGGATTATCGGCCAGCGGCTTTTTTTCAATATATGTTTTCATTACCCCAATATATTCCCAAAGGTAATTAAAACAAATACTAACGAATCATCGAAATCTGGCCCGCCACCTCCTGAAGATTCCGCAGGACATTGATGTATCGAGTGAAATAAATTTGCGCGACATGATTCATTATACTCAGGCCGATAACACAATTCTCTTTTAGAAGATTTCTGAACGGTTTGGCCTCAATTGCAAGAATCTCAGATGCCTCACTGCATTGAGCCGTGGCCGTATATCTCGGTGAGTCAAGCAACGGCGATAAGCCAAATAGCTCTCCTATCTCTATTTTTGATATAACAAGACTATAGTCTTGATCCTTGGACGGAAGCTGAAGATTAACCGATCCTTTCATCAGCATGTAGATATGGCCGGCTGCAGAATTATTTTCAAAAATAGTTTCATTTTTCCCGCATTTTTTCACCGATGAAAAATCCTTGATTTCAAATGCTTTTTCCAGACCAAGTGATCGAAACAGATCATGCCCCTTCAAGATTCCAACGGTGTTCATAGTTAACCTCCTATTCTTTGGATTTTTTTCACCCCATGATATTTATATCTTTACTGGGATTTGTCCCGGTATATCAAAAAGCTATTAGTTGTTTTTCAAACATGAGGAGCGAATAGTGTCGGCCTATGGGGAAATCCCTTTATTTAAATATAAGTCATATATGTCAATTTGCAAGCGTTAAATGCTATTCTACGGAAGGGTATCGCAACAATACAAAACTACATTTTTATTTGGAATAAACACTTTTGCCCCGTATAATTATTAACACACTCGAATTGATTTGAACAAGTTCAATAAATTTTAGGGCAAGGAGACAATTAATGAAGTTATCTATTAAACGGGCCAATTATTATCATACAACCGTTGAGGATAAGCACGGCAAAGGGTACTGGCTGCTGGAACATTTTCGCCACAAAGGGGTTAATCTGCAAGCTTTTGTTGCCTTTCCTCTCGGCGGGGGTAAATCCCAGTTGGATTTTGTCGTTGACGATGCTGAAAAATTGCGGCAGGCCGCACTGGAAGCCGGAATCGAGTTGACCGGACCAAAACGCGCCTTTATAGCTCAGGGTGATGACGAAGTCGGCGCCATTGTTGACCTGCATCAAAAACTGACCGCCGCTGCAATTAATATTCATGCCGGAAGCGGATTGAGTGATGGCGCCGGATCGTTTTGCTACCTTTTCTGGGTAAAATCGGAAGATTACGAAAAGGCGGCTTTAGCTCTTGGAATATAGTTTAACAGTGGGGCATCTGTCCCCGACAAGGGAGTGTCTTACTATGATTGCAGGACAACTACTAATTTATAAACTCAATTAATATCTTTGTCGCTTATTACAGATAATAAGATTTATTGATTGGGATCGTCTTGATTTTATCCGGATATATTCCTTCAAGTAACGGTAATCTTAAATTTGCATCGTTTATCGCCCCTGAGCACAGATTCCAGAAGTTCTACTTTGGTTGGGCGACCCAGCAAAATATCGTACCATTCTTTTACGTAACCGACCGAACAACTGCAATATGTTGATGACAAACCGGCCGGTTTGGATTCAACCAGCGGACAAAGGCATTGCCCTTCATCGGATGGTAAACCGGTTTCGGCTGATGCCATATATTGATAGTAGATGACATTGCCCTCTATACGTATCGAGTCATCGGTAACATTGGCATTGACCCTATCGGCCAATTGTTTTAATGTCATTGGTTCAATTTGCTGATTGGTTTCTTTAATCCATTCCCGAAAACACACTTTTCCATTTGCCATCATAATTTTATTGCGGGTTTCTTCATCCAGGTTGCTGTCCAGCACATCCATAAAACGTTTTATCCAGTTTTCAGCAAATTTAATCCTTGCTTCGGATCGCGGTTTCTCCGCTGGTGGAGTTGAATTTTGGCCTGCATCCTGAGCATATAGTAAATCACGCCCTCCTAATAATGCGCAAACGCATGATCCGCCGCAAAATGCCCCAGCCTTCATTAAAAACTCCTTCCGGTTTATCGAGCCTTCTTTCATAAATCACCTCTCTTCTGCATCTTAATATTAATAAATATTTTTCAGCATATAATACTTTTCGCAATCTTTCTGTCAAGAAAACATTCATAACTTTCTCAAGGCAAGTTTGGTTGAATCAAGAAGAGCATTCTGGTTCATCGTGCCCGACTGAATATCGCCGACTGGCGTATACACCAGTCGGCGAAGACCTCAGAAGTTTATTACCGTGGGCGGCAGATGTCCTGACACAATGCAGCCCGTATCTGCCCCTTCTTTCCATAAAATATCATGTCCCCCTGACAACATAATCTTAATAAAAATCAAAAACCCCCCGTTTCAACGGGGGGCTTGCA
>CBFCZE010000209.1:0-3148 GCA_965602655.1 uncultured bacterium | reverse complement strand
TGGCGATCCCAATCTCTATTCACATACAAATTTTACCACTGGTACCTATGATAATAATTATCAGTTCTTTTATGTTTTTGATGTAAGGGCATACCATGGTACCGGGGCGACTTATACTCTGAATACGGATAACGAAGATTTTTCAACAGGCGGCAATTATGATTATCTTGTTTATGTGGATGATAGCGGCGCGGGACCGGATTATGATCATAATGATATGATTCTGGGTGTTAGTTCAATACCCGAACCGGGTACCTTTATTCTTCTGGGAATGGGCCTGGCTGGTTTGGGATGGTATCGCAGAAAGATATAGAATATTAAAAACTATTTTTTGAAGCCGAACAAATCATTAACAATGATAGTTCGGCTTTTTTAATTAGAGTATTTGGCCTTAGTCTTTTGATTTGGAATTTTCGTTTGACTTTTCATCCTTGCCTGACGCTTTAATCTGTTTGGCCATTTTATCCAGCGCTTTATCGACCCGGTCAAATACGGAGTTTTTGGTGAACCCTCCGCTTGGTAATTTTTTTCCAGCCGGAATGCCGGTTAATATTTCAATCCCTTCATCAATCGTTTTTATTGGATAGATATGGAATTTTCCCTCGGCCACGGCTTTAATGATCTCCGGTTTTAGCTGCAGATCGTCAATGTTTTGGATAGGTATTAAAACGCCCTGTTTGCCGGTTAGTCTTTTAGATTTGCAGACGTCGTAGAAACCTTCAATTTTTTCATTGGCACCGCCGATCGGTTGTATTTCGCCGTATTGATTAACCGAACCGGTTACCGCAAATCCCTGTTTTATTGGAATACGAGCCAGCGATGATAAAATAGCATAAATTTCGGTTGAGGAGGCCGAATCACCATCAACGCCGGAATAAGACTGCTCAAAACATATTGAGGCAGACATTACAAGCGGCTTTTTCTGCGCGAATTTTCCTCGAAGATAACCTGCTAAAACCAAAACTCCTTTATTATGAATTGGACCGGAAAGATCGGCTTCGCGTTCAATATTGACAATACCGGCTCTTCCGACAGATGTCCGCACAGTAATTCGTGCCGGTCTGCCAAAACTATGCTCACCGTTGCCATAAATAGCCAGTCCATTTATCTGCCCCACCTTTTTACCGCTGGTGTTTATCAGGTAGGTGTTATTGTCGTACATTTCCTGAATTTTTGTTTCAATTAGATTGACGCGCTCGGTTTTTTGGCGAATGGCAAATCGAACGTTCTTTTGCGTAACCAATTTATGCTTTTTATCAATAGCACAAAAGCCAGCTTCTCTGACAATATCGGCAATATTTGTAAATTGAGTTGAAAGCCGATCTTTTCGACCAGCCAGACGGCACCCATAAATTGCGATTTCTTCAAGGGCAGTGGCATCAAATGGCGGAAGAGATTCATTGTCAGTTATCTTCCTGATAAACGAAACGTAAGCCCTGAGCGATTTGTCGTTTAACTCCATAACATGATCAAATTCCGCTTTAATTTTAAAGATCTTCTTAAAATCTTCTTCATAATGCCAGAGCGAATGGTATATCTGTCTATTTCCAATAAGAACAACCTTTATGTTTATAGGAATTGGTTCCGGTTTCAATGCCGAACCGGCCATCATGTAAAATGGGTCATAACCGGCTATTTCGAGGCTCCCAGTCGTTAAAGCTCTTTTTAATGGTTGCCAAACGCCTGTCTCTGTGAAAAGGTCAAAAGCATTGATAACAAGAAATCCACCTGAAGCGCGAAGCAGTGATCCGGATTTAATTCGTGAGAAATCGGTCTTCCAATACCCGAACCTGTCAACGACTCGTTCCAAAGTTCCAAAAAGATTTCGATAGGAAGGAGAGTTTTCTATTATAACCGGGACCTTTTTAGTCTCGCTGTTATCCAAAAGCAGATTGACAGCATACTCTTCAAAAGGTTCTTTTTTTCTGAACGGTGGTGGTTCTTCCTCGCCGCGACGAGGTCGCGCTTCCTTGAAACGGTCTAAATCATTGAGAAGAGACTGCTTGGCCGATTCGAGATATTCGACGACCCGCTTTTCAGCATACTTCTTTTTTAGAACATCAAATTTGTCACTGATTAGAGGAGAAATAAAAGAGTAATCGAGTTCATCTAATGCCGCTTCCAGCTTTGCGGCCAGTTTTTTTGATTCGGAAGCGACCTGTTCCATCTCGCGGTGTAATTGATTTCTTATGTTTTCAATTTCTTCCAGTCGTTCTTTGGAAAATTTGCCTTCCCGGACTAAGTGTTCCAGTTTTTCCAACGAAGCCGGTTCTTCGTCAATTATTGGTTGCAGGTCAGTTCTGATAGCGCCGTCGCCGGTTTGAAGCTGCATCATCACAAAGCCGCTTTCAGTCATCTTTTTTTCAAACTCTGTTAGGATTTTTTTCTGGCGATCTGAATAATCGCTGATTATCCGATTCCTCTTATCCTTATAATCATCGCCGGTAAATATTTTTGGAACTGCTTTTCTCAGCGAATTTATTATATATTTCACCTCTTTTTTAAACTGCCGTCCCTCGCCGGCCTTAAATGACAGGGCTATCGGACAATCGGGATCGCTGAAATTATTGACATAACAAATATCGTTCAGTTGCGGTTTTTCGGTATCGAGATCTTCCAGGAGATGCTTAATTGTCGTGGAGCGGCCAGTTCCGGTAAGTCCGGTAACAAAAATATTGTAACCGTTACTTTTAACCTTTAGGCCGAGTTTAATAGATTTTATGGCTTTTTCCTGACCAATAATTGATCGGCACGGTTCACAATCGGCCGATGATTTTAGCCTTAGTTTTTTCAGATTAATTACAGGTGAAAGATCTTTCGGTTTTAATTCCTTAACCGTCCTAATATTTTTAGTTTTTTTCGGCGGCATCAAACCTCCATTGTTGGATTTGAGTAAATATAATCATTCGAATACTCAAACACAAGGATTCTTGACAAAGCCAAATATCATATTATATTGTCGCAATTAAATTGAAGATGGCGGTATCGTCTAGTGGTCTAGGACGGGGGATTCTCAGTCCTCAAACCGGGGTTCGATTCCCCGTACCGCTATTGTTAAGATAAATTACTGGCGTCAGACGACAAATGAAACTGACTTACCGGTATTTTTTTTAATTCGGTCTTCAAATCCGTAATGTAATTGTTTGAT
>CBFCZE010000208.1:0-3189 GCA_965602655.1 uncultured bacterium | reverse complement strand
ATACTTCTGGGATTTTGAGAAAAACAACTCTAAAAAGTTGACTTCCCTGACAATGGAAGCATGGGATGCTATTATATCTCCATCGGGAGAAAAGATACTATTTATCTCGGAAAGTTATCCCGGATGCATCACTGACAATTGCAATAAGATAAAAAAGGTTGAAGAGGATGCCAATCCAATTAAGGCCCGTTTGTATGAAAAATTAATGTTCAGACATTATAAATACTGGGACGATGATTGTGTTAACCAGCTATTTATCTTTGATATTCGCGGCGATTCATTATATCAACTGACAGAAGAGATTCATGATGTGCCGACCTCTACCCTTGGCGGTTATATAGATTATACTTTCTCGAATGACGGTTCCGAAATCTGTTTTGTTATGAACAGAGATTCCATTCTTGCTCTCAGCACTAACAATGATTTATTTACTGTGCCGGTTTCCGGCGGTGAACCGGTAAAAATCACTCAAAATAAAGGGCAGGATCATACGCCCCGTTATTCCCCCGATGGCAAATATATTTCCTATCGTTCACAGGCGCGGGCAGGTTATGAATCGGATCAGTATGAACTTATACTCTATAAGCGAAAGCCGGGCGAAATAACAGACTTGACAACTGATTTTGATTATTCTGTTGGAAATTATATCTGGGGACCAAAATCTGAATATATCTATTTTCTTTCCATTAAGCATGGTTTCAATATGCTTTATCGTATAAATATTAAGAATCAAAAAGTTGAGAATCTGCTTTCTGATGGAGTGTATGACAATTTCGATTTATCGCCGGATGGCAAACAAATAGTCCTGCTTAGATCACTGTCGGATGAGCCGGATGAGATTTATCTGTATACCATAAAATCAAAAAAGCTGAAACGGCTGACATATTTTACCGAGGAGATGACCAATCGATTAAATATGTACCGTGCCGATCAGTTCCGGTTCAAAGGTTTCAATGGTGATAGTGTTCATGGCTTTTTTACTCTCCCCCCCGATTTCGACTCGACCAAAAAATATCCGCTAACCTATTTGATTCATGGCGGTCCGCAATGGTGCTGGCTGAGCAACTTTAATTATTATGGCTGGAACACTCAGCTTTTGGCGGCCCAGGGATATGTTGTCGCACAGGTCAATCCGCACGGTTCGGTTGGCTATGGTCTTAAATTCAAAGAATATGTGTCCGGCAACTGGGGCAAAGGAGATTATGAAGATTTAATGCTGGGCGTTGACTACCTTCTGGAAACCTATCCGTTTATCGATTGGACCCGGATGGCGGCACTGGGGCGTTCCTACGGCGGTTTTATGATTAACTGGATAAACGGCCACACCGATCGCTTCAAATGTATGATCTGTATCGACGGAACTTTTAACCAAATAAGCGAATACGGTACAACCGATGAACTCTGGTTTTCAGAATGGGAGGCTAAAGGTACGCCCTGGACAAATTATAAGGAATATGTCCGTTCATCGCCGTCAACCTATGCGGCTGATTTTAAAACACCGACAATGTTTATTCACGGACAGTTGGATTATCGGGTCGATGTCAGCGAAGCATTTCAGGCTTTTACGACTTTGCAGAGAATGGGGATACCATCGCAATTGTTATATTTCCCTGATGAGGGTCATTCTTTAAAAAAGGTTGGTAATATCAGGTATGTCTATGAAAAGCAGCTTGAATGGCTGGCCAGGTGGCTGGAATAGAGATTGTATTGTTGCTTAACAGCCGGATAATTGCCTGAGTAGATAAGAACTTGTCTTAATTAAAGTTTTTGTTGCCTCTTCCCTGCTTTCGGAATTTATTAAGGGAAATTTGGAGTGAGTAATATGAATAAAAAAATATTAATTTTATCTGTTTTATTTTTAACGGGCCTGGCCAATATCGCCGCTGCGATAGCACCGGTAAAATCAATCGATGAATATCGCACAGAAGATTCCAAGCGAACATATTTGTTTCTTGTCGATAATCAGCAGTTTGGGATATTGGAATCGGTTTATGAAGGTGAGTCTGAATTTGATGGTATCGATGCCTTCAAATTCGAGGAAAAACTTTCCTTTGATTATACAGCTCTTGGCAATCCGATGAAGATTGCAATTATTAACCGGCATTATGTTAATCAGGACGGCTCCTATATCGGGACCGAATTAAACGCCGCTATTGATACCAACTATCAGAATCTGCATCTGAAGAGTGTGGGCGATACTGTTGTCGGCTTTTTTAGTAACAACGGGGTCAAACAAGACTTAAATATTGATGTCCCGTCTCATTTTTATTCAATCGACAACAATATGATTGACCAGTTAGAGGCTTTCCTGGCATTTCAGGGAGTCAATGTCGGTGACACTATTTATGATACTGTCTTTGTTCCTCAGGTAACACAGAAAACTATATTCAGAGGAGTTGTTGAAGATTATGTAGGAATCAATTATGGCGATCTGTATGATTCGGCGTACCAGATAAATTTCACCGATCCGGCCATTCAAAAGGTTTATTTCACTGAAGATTATAAAGTAATTCTGGTTGATCTGGAAACGCAAAACATTTCTGTTATTCTTTCTGAAGACCCACTGGAGAAATTGACACCGCCGGCACCTGCATTCAGTTTCAGCGATTTCATTGCACGACTCCCATACTACGCTATTTATTTAATAATCGGCGGAATATTTTCGATTCCATTTATCAGAAAACAGTACAAAAACCCTGATATATATATAGCCTTAATCTTAGGTGGCGCTGTTTGTTCATTGATTGGCGTCATTCAAATACCATTACAGAAATGGTATGCATCCGCATATCTAATACCCGGTCTCAAAGAGGGCGGCTCGCTTTATTTTTATGGTATGTTCAATGGCTTGATTTCAGGAGTTGTTCAGGAGGCGCTGAAAATAGTCTTAATTGCCGCTATCTTTTTTGTTCGCAGGCCAACATTAAAACCAATGATTGCTGTGGGGCTTTTCTGCGGACTCGGTTTCGGCATATATGAGGCTTGCGACTTAACCGGAGCGGCATTACAATCAGGCGTTGTGTCGATATTTTCATGGGGATTATTTGAACGATTTTTTGCAATCCTCTTTCATGCCGCAACCGGAGCCTTGTTGGGATACAGTCTGGTGCGAGGATTAAAATTTATTCTTATTCTTTGGCCGGTGGCTGTTATAGTTCATTCATTTGTCAATTATCTGATTGTTTTTTT
>CBFCZE010000207.1:0-3251 GCA_965602655.1 uncultured bacterium | reverse complement strand
TTCCCGATTCACCAAAAATAAGAACAGCGGCATCCGATTTGGCAACCTGACCAATCAACTTGGCAATCTCGACTATTTCGGGTGACTTACCAATTATCTCATCCAATTCCAACAGATGCGGCTCCGAATCATCTTTAGCTGTTTTCGATTTTTGTTTGTGTCGTCCACAAGCTTTATTGACAGTATCAATCAATTTCTGTATTTCAAAAGGCTTGGTTAAATATTCAAAGGCGCCTTCGCGCATAGCTTCCATAGCATTCTCAGTTGAGACATGTCCGGAAATCATAATAACCGGAACGCTGCTACCATTTTCTTTGCATTTTTTTAGAAGGTCTAAACCGGATACGGTCGGCAAATTAACATCAAGCAGTACGGCATCAACATCTTTATGCTCGGATAGAAACTCGACCATTTTGGGGCCGTCTTCCAAAAAATAAAAACGATATCTTTCCGAGTCAAATAAATTGGCCAAAGACCGAGATATTTCGGAATCATCATCAACTATAAGAATATTTTTCATTCGATATAATTATCCTCATTATTATTACTTTTATCGGACAAAGACGCATTTTCATTAATATCAAAGAGTTACTATTAGCGTAAATATTGATAATTTGTGAGCTTTAAGACAATTATCAGAGAATTATTTTCTGGTGACTAAAAATTCCAATGGCTGGGATATTCTGGAAAAAAACGGACGTGGCAAATCAAATAATTAATCTGTCTCATCAAGCAAAAAATTGACGACGGCGGCTGTTAGTAGACAGTTCACCACAAAATCAATAAATACTCCCGCACCCAGAATATAAAAAACCAACTCGGGAGAAAATTTCTCTATTATTATATTTGTATTCCCGGTTATAAAAGAAATCGGCCAGGTTAATAATATTGGAATAAATGCCAGGAAAAAGGAAAATATCGGATTTTTAACAAAAAATGAAAACGATGTCCGAAAAGCCGCCACAATGCTGTTTTTATATACTATAAGGGCAGGCAAGACATAGACAAAGATAGAATAAAGGCCGACAGTTAACAGCCTTAGAGCCAAATCAAAAGCCATTTGACGTCGCGGTGATGACGCTATTTGCTCTGAAAAGACAACCGGCAAATATCTGTTAACAATCCATAATAAGGCGGTAATCAGTGTCCAGGAAAGAGCCAGTTGAAACCATCGATTTCGAGCAAAACTTAATTTTAAGTCGAAGAAGCGGCTTGAATTCAGCACTTTAAGGACCAGTATAGCCGTTAATCCGACCGCCAATCCTTCAAAAATTATGCCCGCTGCAATTTTAAACCATTGAAAGAGATCTGGCAGTAATAGATACAAAGTGGGATAATGGCCAAATAAAGGCGCATTATCTTTCATCAGGAAAGCAATAATTGGTGATAAAATCGGGTATATATAAGGGTTTGTATAATTGGTCAGAATTATCAGAATGGCAAAATATAAAAAACCCAATATAATGAAGGGAAGCCAGACTCCCCCTTTTAGAAAAATCTTTAGGGCCGTTATATATAAGCCGATAAGCCTGTTTAGTCTAGCTAAAAAACCCAATTTCCCCGGCCTTTCCTATGGCGTTGATTCTACATTAGATTTAGACGATTTTAATCCCTGCCTGTCATAAACATATATTACATAATAATAGGTATCCAGAGCGTCAAATCTAACATCGGTAAAACTGGTCTGTTGCTGATCGTTTATGGCGGTCAATCGCTGACCGGTCAAATCGGTAACATCAACGCTGTTTCCCCGGTATATCTGATACGATTCAAAATCCTCATCATTATTTTCAGTCCATGAAATACTTATTGTAAGCTCATCAGTCAATCCGACGGCCAGAGTCACCGCCGATGGCGGCGTGTTCACCATCGTTGTTGCCGATGATTCTTCAGATTGTGTAATTGGACCATCAGCGGAATAAGCATATACACGATAAACGTAAAGCTGGTTATCATTAAGATTGTTATCGGTATAACCCAGTGTGGTTCGCGGTGTAATATTTGCAATTAGCTCGGATGTTTCGGTAACTCCGGGCGATGTTCCCCGATAGATTCGATAAGATGAGAAATCGGAACTGCCCGGATCAACTTCAGACCAGCTTAATCGGATCTGCGATGATGATTCGGCAATTGTCTGAAGCGAGATTGGCTCCGGCGGAATGGCGATATTTATTCGGGATGCCGAAGGGGTATCATCGGCTGAATTGCCCGCGCCATCGGTAAAGCTGCCGGTAACAACACCTTCATCAATTTCAAGATTTATCGGAACAATGTACCGCCGTGAATAAATACCGTCATCGGCTATCATATCGCCGTTATCTCCGTCATTATAAAGAGTCAATTGAATAAGTCCGGTAAAAGAAATATATGCCTCTCCTCCGGATTCGCCGGCATCAATATAAAATAAAACCGTATCGCCAGCCAGTAACACCGGGGAATCGGCCATAAAATAAGTTGAATCTATAAAGGCTCTGGTATCCAATATAATGCTGTCCGATACCGAAGCCGATGATTCAGAACCATCGCTAAATCTGAGGAGAGCATAAAGATGCTTAACTCCATCCCCATCCGATAATTCAAAATTACCCGGCTGCCGGAAATTCTGCCAAACAGCATCGCTCATATCAGAATTTTCAGAAATTTTTGCCAGAAGCGGTGTAACCGGATATACATATGATACCGAAACATCGGTGCTATTGGTATATGTGTCATTGTTATTAATTACAATTGAAGTTATTCCAATCTGCGATGATACCGTGGTTGATCCGGCACCCTCAACATCGTTCGTATCCACCGTCGCCACCTTGAAATAATATATTTGTCCGGTATTCAAAGTTGTAATTGTTTTCGCAAAAATGCTTGTTGAATCCCAATAGACAAACTCATTTTCTTCCTGATCGGAATAATAAATATTAAAATAGGCCACAATATCACTGTCAGATATCTGCCAGTTTAATTCTATTCCATCGGCAAGATGAAATATCTTCAGGGCGGTTGGAACAGGTATTTCGTCAGGAGCTTCAAATCCGACGTTTCCCGAGTCAAGCGATCTTTCGCACCCGCCAGCTAAAATTATTAAAAGTAACAGCAAAAATATCTGTTTCATTACTCTATACTCCATTTTAAAACCTGTGAGAGAAAACAATCTGAGCCCCGCCTTTATCCGGATCCGGCCTTATTGTCAGGCTGTTAACAGCTACATTATTTTTTTCCTGCGGATAGAAAAACAGGGCGTCGATAAGATTTAGGGC
>CBFCZE010000206.1:0-3251 GCA_965602655.1 uncultured bacterium | reverse complement strand
CGGTTATTATTCCCTGGCAGGCGACACCATGAGCAGATGAATCACCGGGGCTGGGGTCCAAATCCTCGACAATATCGTACCAATGTTCCCCCATAAAATCATAGCCCCAGGTTAAAAAAACATCCAGATCTTCGTGATCCTGGACGAATCCGTCGTCTATGATAGCTATAACAACCATTTGATTTAATCTCGGTATTTCCCATGCTTTTTTAATACCAATATCAACTCCCGGGTGTTCTTCATTGTGTAGATAGTATTGGTGGCTGAATAGCGGGTCATTTGGTTCAACATCAAACAGAACTGGTGCCGCCAAACTCGGTTGTGAGTATTTTAATAAACCTGATTCAAAAAAGGCATTGGCAATTTCAAGCGTGTTTCCTGGTGATTCCGATGTAATATTTACTTTTCTAGTCCCGGTATATTCTAATGGCCCCTCCAATTGTTCAATGTTGTAGAAATCGTACAAACTGTCTATTGTCTGTTGGGAAACCGAATCATGAAAGGAAATAATAAACAGATCGTTAAGTTTATAAATGCCGCCCGATGAGCCTTCATAGGTTGGGAAAACAAATTGTACGGCTGGATTGTCCTCCAGTTCGGCAATAGCCAAATCAGCGTCGTATCCATCATTAATATGATAAACATTGAAATTCCTGCCCCATATTTCCGGGGTGTAACTCTCATCCAGACATTCAACCTGCTCGGCAAAAGTTTCAAAATATGTTCCCGGTACGGCCGGGTCGAATTTTATTGTAAGGACGGAATCCAATTTAGTTAACATTTTTTGTCCCAGACGGCAGTAATAATGCTCAGCATTAGCCGTTGGAATATTAATGGCAAATATTGTCAAAACCAAAATTAGTGCAAATAATTGCTTTTTCATTTTTTTACTCCTTTTAATTTTTAGGTATAGGCCCCAGTGCAATTGAGGCCGCATCAAAGACGTTGTAAGGTCTTATAGCCTTAATAATTCTGTATTGCTGCAAATCTATGACTGCCACGGGTGTTCCCCCACCCGAGCTGGAATTACCAGCCAAATATGCTCGTCGATTATCGGGGGTCAGAATTATTTGACCGAAGAGTGCGTCAACCCAACCGGAAGAATCGTAAGGCGCTATCCAGTGAGTCGGTTGGTGTGTAATTGCGTCAAAAACCCAAATGGGATAAAGCGGTTCTATACCAAGCATCCCATGTCCGCCGTCGGTCATATATATCTGTCGGCCATCCGGTGAAACCGCTATAGAGCCGGTTGAGTGCGAAATAAATGTGGTGCTTATAACTGAATCGCCGTTGAGATCATACTGATAAAATAATCCACCAGCCATGGTGTTTGCTAAGAAGTATAGATCATTGGTAAACCCGTTATAAGCCAGTGGCCCAATACCTGAACCTGGAATAATAACGGAATCTTTTACACTTCGCGAATGGCAGTCAACCTGGTAAATTATTTGCTTGTCGTCAGGAAGTTTTGAGGTCGCTACAAAATATTGATTCGATGTTGTATCAAGATAGCCAAGCCCCAGACCTTCGCCTGAAGGTAAATTGAAATCTATTGAATCAAAGGGTGTTAAATCTGCGGGATTTATGAAAAAAACCTTCTTGAAATTATTCCAAATTCCGTAATTATCCCCGCCGTTGAAGTAGTAAAAACCATATTGTTCAAGTGTTTCAATATGGGACAAGTCCGAAGTGTTATAAACCTCCATTTTATGACCGTTGTCATGATCAAACCGCATTACCAGCAATCTTTTGCTATCCGGAGTAACAAATATATAGGCTCCATAGTAATCTATTCGCGTTGAATCAACTATTGTGTCAGCCGGAGTGTCGATAGACATTATAAGCTGATTATACGAATCAAACACATACAACCGGTAATTACCAGGTTCGCCAGGTTCTTCAGGGCAAACCGGGCAGTCTTTATCGCATGATTGAAATAAACAGATAGATAAAATGGCAATGATTATTGCCATAATATAATATTTTTGCTTCATATAACCTCTCCCATTTGAAATTATTCTACCAACAATATAACAATTTGTCATTCCTGATGAATATCAATCATACGCTCCTCCTTCAGGTAGGCCCCACCAGGTCGCTGATTGCCAACAAATTAATGTTCCGGCAACGGCAAACCAGACTCCCTAAAAAGGCGGTTGATCATTCGGTTGTCTTTATGCTCTTTTTTATTTGAAATCAGCCCCGATGCCTAAACCGATATAAATATAGGGTAATAAAACCTGTTTGTCAATAATCAATTGAGGAATTATTTAAGCATTTTCCCTACAATATCACCCTTATTCTCTTTCACCTCCTATATTATAGACGAATTAAAAATGGAGAGTAAAAAACGGTTTTACTACAAGGTTGATAGTGAATCGTAAAAAATGACGGAACAAAGCCATTTTAGATGTTCCATTAGAAATCGGTTTCTAACGGCGCTGAGAAAAAGGTTTGACCTGCAAGAACTTTTTATATGCAAAACGAACCCATTTTGCTGGACTAATAGGAAACAGAACAGGTTATAGGGATTTCTTGAAATTTGTTATTCCCGCGCCGTGCCAAATTTTCAATCTGCGCGGGAAAAAAATTCTAGAGACCGACCAAACATTTCTCCAACTGTTTCGTTAGTATAATGAAAAAAGCATAAACCAAAAGAACAAAAAAAGGAACGGAAAGATGAGCAATCAAATTAAACTGCTGGCCTTAATTATGCTATTTTTTTTGGGAGTCACTGTTATGGCACAGGATGAACCGATTTTTAAACAGACCCAGTTAACTGAAAAAATTTATCAATTATCAACCGATCAGGGCAATTACACAACTAATACACTTGTTTTTGTCGGCGATGACGGGATTCTGCTGGTTGATACCGACTCTGAGGAAAACGCCGGGGAGCTTAAAAAAATTATAGATTCGTTTGATAAAGGACTCCCCAGATATATCATTAATACGCATCGTCATGTCGAGCATATCGGCGGCAACGCGATATTCGGCGATTCACCGGTTAAAATCGCCCATTATTTGCTTCCGGAGAAACTGAAGCAGGGGTCATACATTTTCGATGAATTCCCGAAAGCTACTTATCCCGATATAACCGTCACTGACTCTATCAACCTGTTTTTCAACGGCGAAAAAATCAGAATCGTCAATATGGGCGGAAGTCACGATGATAATGAGATTATGGTTCATTTTACCGAATCGAAAGTGGTGCATATGTCCTCGCTTATCAACGGCAAGAATTTTCCGTC
>CBFCZE010000205.1:0-3268 GCA_965602655.1 uncultured bacterium | reverse complement strand
TCTTTAATTATTTTATCATATATCGATATATAATATAGCAATAATATATTGAATGTCTATAAAAATATAAATATGGATTTCAGCCGATACGGGAATGACGATATAAAACTACATAATGGACGGAATAATAATTCTCTACTTGAATGAGAACATACACATCTGGGCCAGTTGCAGACCGAACTGCGGGAACAAACCGAGCGCCAATGTTCCGGCCGCAGTGATAAGTAGTACCAGCCAGATAGCCGGTTTGAATGAAACTGCTTTAAACTCTTCGTCGGTCTTGCCAAAATAGGCGACAACAACCACCCGCAGATAATAATAAACGGAAACAAAACTGTTCATAACGGCAATGATCGCCAGCCAGATATACCCCGCTTTGACCGCTTCAGAGAATAGATAGAATTTCCCAAAGAAGCCGGCCGTTGGCGGAAATCCGGCCAGAGCAAACATAAACAGAGCCAGAAGCGCGGCTAAAAACGGATGCCGAATCGAGATACCCTTCATCTCATCTATCTGAGCTGTACTATCGGTGCGGCTGTCAATCATGGTAACGACAGCAAAGCCGCCAAGATTGAAAAAGGTATAAGCAAGAAGATAAAAGGCGGCCGCCGAGACAGCTCCGGTACCGCCAACGCTCAGGGCCACCATAATATAACCGGCATGTGCGATTGATGAATAGGCCAGCATTCTTTTAATATTACTTTGGAAGATGGCCAGAATATTGCCGACCGACATTGTCAATACGGCCAGTATCCAGAATATGACAGACAATTCGTTCAAATCGCCCAGACCATAAATAAATATTCTCAAAATAGCCGCAAAACCGGCCGCTTTCGGCGCTACCGAAAAATAGGCCGTAACCGGCGTTGGTGCTCCCTGATATACATCGGGAACCCACATATGAAAAGGTACGGCGGCCACCTTAAATCCAAAGCCTACCAGAACCATTAAGGCGCCGGCATAGAGGAAAAATCCTGAATGACTGACCAAATAGCCGAAATCTGTCATGATTCTTCTCAAATCGGTCGTTCCCGCTGCACCATATATAAGAGCTATACCATACAATAAAAATGCAGTCGCAAAGGCGCCCATAATAAAATATTTAATCGATGATTCATTCGAATTGGGATCGTTCCGGAAAAATCCGGCCATGACATACAGCGGTATTGACATTATTTCCAATCCGAGAAATATTACAATCAGATCGGCGCTGGAAGCCATAATCATCATTCCGGCTGTGGCAAATAAAATCAAAGGATAAAATTCAAACCGTTCAATATTAAGTGCACGGAGGTAATTCCTGGCCATCATCAGTGAAATTATTCCAGCCGATAAAAAGATAACATTAAAAAAGACCGAAAAATTATCAATCTGGACCATCCCGTAAAATCCGGACTGCGGATTGTTCCATTGCTGAAGAACCAGGACCAATCCGCCAATCAGTCCAACCAAACCGAGATAAGCCATTAAGGTTCTATTTTTGAAAATATTACCTATGACCAGAATAAACATTCCTACCGCCAGTAAGAATATCTCCGGATAGATAATATCAAAAAATATTGCCGCTGATTTAATATCCATAATTATTCTATTGCTTCTTTCTTTGATGTCCCACGGACACCCAAATATCAAATACCTCAGCCGCCTCCGAAGCCTACTTCAACCGCTCCGTCTTTGACAATAACCGGTACCATCGCTTTTCCCCCGGACAGTTTAATAGCCTCATCTTTTGCGCCCGGAACATCGTAAACATCAATCTCTTTAAAGGCTATCCCCTCTTTGGTAAAGTGCTCTACTGCGGCGGCGCAATAGGGACATCCCGGTTTAGTATAAATTGTTACTTCCGCCATATTATTTCCCCCTCAAGGGCGACAGTATGAATATCCCATCTTTCCTTAACGCATTTTAATCCCTTACCTATCCCGCTGACATCGTTTGCACTTTGCGAAGAATTGACAATACTGATAATATTTTTGACCGCCGGCTCCAGCCTTTCAAGAAACGGTTTGGGATAAATGCCAATCCAGAATATTAAAATAAGAAGTGGGATCAATATTATTTTTTCACGAATATCCAGGTCCTTAAGTTTTTTATTTTCCGGTTTGGTTATTTTTCCAAAAATGACCCGTTGTAGCATCCAGAGCATATAGCAGGCGGCCAGTACTACACCGGTGGCACCAATAATAGCGTAAACCGGATTAGCTTTATATGTCCCAAGAAGAATTAAAAACTCACCTACAAAACCGTTTGTTAATGGTAAACCGATCGATGACAGCGTGACAATCATAAAGAATGCGGAAAAGACCGGCATCGACTTTGACAGGCCTCCAAAATCGGCAATCATTCGAGTATGCCGTCTTTCATATAGCATACCAACTATTAAAAAGAGAGCACCGGTGGATATACCATGATTAATCATCTGTATTATCGAACCTTCCAGCCCCTGCACATTCAGGGCCATCATACCGAGCATAACAAAGCCAAGGTGGGATACTGATGAGAACGCAACTAATGATTTGATGTCGCGTTGTACCATAGCCACTAGGGCACCATATATAATTCCGATAAGGGCAAGAATCGATATCAATGGTACAAACTGCAAAGTTGCCTCGGGAAACATCGGCAGACATATTCTGACAAAACCATAGGTCCCCATTTTAAGCAGGACACCGGCCAGTATAACCGATCCGGCGGTCGGGGCCTCGACATGAGCATCGGGGAGCCAGGTATGGAACGGCCAGATCGGCACTTTAATTGCAAAAGCCAGCGCAAAGGCCAGGAAAATATATGTCTGAGCGCCGAGCGGAATCGGCATCTTGTATATTTCGAGAATATTGAAGCTATACTCACCGGCGAAACTATGATACATAAACATCAGATATAAAATCGCGACCAGCATCAATAATGAACCGAACATCGTAAAGAGCACAAATTTTATCGCGGCATAAATTTTTCTCGGGCCGCCCCAAACGCCGATGATAAAGTACATCGGTATCAGCATCGCTTCCCAGAAAACGTAGAATAAGAACAAATCCAGTGAAACAAAAACTCCCAGCATACCGCATTCGAGCATCAGCATTGATATAAAATAGCCCTTCACACCGGTTTTGATTGAATTCCAGGACGATATCATAACGATGACCGACAGAATAGTCGTCAGCAAGATAAGCAATAGCGAGATACCATCGATACCCAAATGATATGATATGCCAAAGGTGGAAATCCACGGGATATTAATTTCGAATTGCATTCCATTGGCGACCGGATC
>CBFCZE010000204.1:0-3304 GCA_965602655.1 uncultured bacterium | reverse complement strand
CGTTTTAAGACGGGGCTGTTTTTCTTCGCACTATAAAAAACCCTTAAATAAGGTAGCCAAGTGGGGCAGAACCCAAATGCGCCTCGGAGGATGCCGTGGTTCTGCCAATAATCCTCATATTGAAATCAAGGTAGGGTTCTGAGTGAGACGTAGTCGAACGAAAAATCCGACACAATAGCTGACAATAATTATGCTGTCCCAATATTATAGACAAAGTGCCATAATTTATTTAGATTATATAATGTATTTGATGTCTATTTTTGAATTAGATGAGTATAGTTTATAAATACAATTGGCAGACATTGATTATTTTATTGGTAGTGTTATTTTTATAGGTAAGTCATTGAAAATTATCGGTTCATCTTTGGTATTATATTTTTCCTTCTATTCCATTATTGGCCTGTTTGCCGCCTCAATGTTGCTGGAGATAAAAACCCTTTGGGGAATAAATTTCGGTAAGTTTTTGCCTAACTGGTGGTTATGGGTTTCCATCGCAATCCCGATTATAGTTTCAATTCCGGCCATTTCAAATCGACTGAAGTATTATCTTAATACTTGGTCGGAGGAGTTAAGTGGCAATCGAAACAGACAAATCGGCTTTCTATTATTTTCTTCAATTATCCTGTCCATCCTGTGGTTTGTTTTCAGGCAAAAGGCATTTTTGCTGGGTGATGGTAATCTTCGCATAAATATGATTTCAATGGGTAAATCATGGATTCAGGTTGAAATGGGTGATTTTTTTATTCATTCCATAGTATTTAAATATTTCTTTGAGCCATTTGGTCTGTCGGCCAGCTATAGTTATCATTTTATCAGTATTTTAAGCGGAGTTGTCTTTTTTGCAGGAGCTTATTATCTGGCCAGATACCTGAGTCGGAATCAATCACTGATTATTTTATTGGCCATGTTATCATCCGGAATGACCGTTTTGTTTTTTGGGTACGTTGAAAGTTATTCTATGGCGGCTGCATTTATTCCTTTTTTAATTCTATCGGCTCTGAAAGCAATTGATCAAAAATCAGGGAGAGGCGCCTTTATTATTTTATTAATTATTGCCGGGCTTTTACATTCCGTAATATTTCTAATTTGTTTTGGGGCACTACTTATCGTTTTGGTGTTTTCTCGCATCAACTCTGAAAAACGGGCAAGAAAATTTTCGATATATCTGGGCATTGCAGCTATTTTATTAATTATTATACTATATCTGTTGCGTATTCAGGGACTGTCATACGCAGAGAATCTTCTCATTCCACTGGTTTATGTTGATAAGGCAAAATCCGGTTTACTCAGCGCTAATCATTTCATAAACATAGTCAATTGGCTGCTATTATCGGGGCTTGCCGCTCTGATTCTATTTGTGTCGATTTTGGTTTCTTCCGACAAAGAATCTGACAGTAATTATAGAAAAACACTGCTTTCAATTTGGATAGTTATACCGTCAATCTTGTTTGTATTGCTGTTTTTTTCACATTTGGGCGGGCCGCGAGATTGGGATTTATTCTCACTCCCGGTTTTTCTTCTGATACCGGGCGCATTTATTTTGTTTTTTTCATCCGGCAGGAAAAACCTGCCTATTCAGTTGTTGCCGGCAATAGTCCTGGCTTTCTTTATAACAGTTTCATTTGTAATTGTTAATAATTCAAAATCATTATCAGTAAAAAGATTTGCCGAAGTTATTGAGCTTGATTCCAACAGCAATCATTTTAATGAATATACAATGCTTTTTAGTTTCGCCGAAAAAAATAACCTACCTCTAAATCAGATATTAAATTATGGATTATTGGCCTGGCAACAGTCCGATTTGAATAAAGAGGGTACCAATTTTTTGGCCAATTCGCTTGGGCGAATATATATTGACCTTGGTGATAATAGATTAGCTCGCTATTTCATTGATCAGGCCTTTCTTATCGATTCTGCAGATTTGGGAACGCATCTGCTTTTGACCGATTATTATTGGCGATATGGTAGTCGGAATAGGCTTTTAGGGCTTGCCAAAAGAATCGAAAAGATATTTCCCAATGACATTTATGGTCTGATGAATGCCGGTATTATTTATTTGGATAATAATATAATTGAGCGCGCCGGTGAATGCTTGCGGCGAGCCTTTGCCATCGATAGTACCAATTCTGAGGTATTAATTAATTATGGTATTTTTCATTATCAGGTTGAAGATTTTGAGCGGTGTTTGGATCTGTTTGGTCGGCTATCTTCAGATAACCCGGATAATTTCCCTGCCTACTATTTTACGGCCGCTGCCTACCTACAATTAGGTAAGGCGGATTTGGCTCGAAATGCCCTGGAATTGGCCGAAAAAATAGCCATATCATCGGAGCAAATCAGTATGGTCTATGACTTGAAACACCAAATTAATAATCGTTAAGTAATTTTATAGACAAACCTAAAAGTAGGGGGTAAGTTACTATTTAAATTCTGGAGTCCCACCCCTATTTACTAGCCGATAAGCCCACATTACATCATCGCGAGCCAAATAGGCGGGAGTCGGAAACTCCCACCCTACAATTTTTTTATTAGTAGGTCAAATCTCTCCTGAGATTTGACGTCAAGCCTCAAAGAAGCTTGACCTACTTTATAATTCAAACATCTATTCCTTCACGGTCGTCTGCACAACGGGGGAGAGGATGGTGATTTTTATGTCGGTTTTTTCCTTGAATACGACCCTGTCTTTATGAAGCAGGGCCCCGGCGACACCACCGACCACCGCTCCGGCGGCGGCACCTTTGACGGCAGTTCCGGTTTTATCCTCTTTCTTCCCGGCTATTGCTCCAATAACACCACCTGCAATTGCGCCCAGTCCGGCATCTTTGGCAATTGTCCCGGCCTGACCACCGGCGGTAATAACGCCTGAACCATCCTCGGTGGTAACATATCCTTCAATCGGAATCGGTTTTTCACCCGGCAGAATGAAATCGGTGAATTTAAGCCTAATCGAGGCCTTCTGTTTTTCGGCTTTACCGTCATTGAGCTCAGCAATAATACCCTCAAGAATCGTCCCGGCCGTCAGATCGAGTGTCTGGCCTTTTTCAGCCGGACCTTTAACCATTACCCGAAATCTATCGCCGACTTGATTATCAACAGTTGAAACCTGGGTCAGAAAAGTAACTTCCATTGGCGTGTTTTCAGGTAGAATTGTCGTTGCAATTATCACAGGTTTTTTGGGTTCGGGTTTTGGTTCAGGTTTCGGCTCCGGCTCCGGCTTTGGTTTAGGTTTTTCCGCAATCTGCTTTTTCTCTTCTTTTGGCGGCTCAGCCGGCGGTTCTTCCTCGGTTATAGTCGTATCAAGCAG
>CBFCZE010000203.1:0-3367 GCA_965602655.1 uncultured bacterium | reverse complement strand
AATGCTGGGTAAAATAAAGCAGGACAAACTGGCCCAGGCGGTTACCGATGAAGGTTTTATGGCACAGATGGAACGTGAATATACCAATCTTCAGCAGCATATGACCAGGCCGGGTTGGTTTGAAGATAAGTATGGGAAATTCGATTCGCCGCAGATGGCCTACTTTTCAATGGAATTCGGATTAACCGAATGTCTTCCGATTTATTCGGGCGGTTTGGGTATTCTGGCCGGTGATCATCTGAAGTCGGCCAGCGAATTGGGTTTGCCATTGGTTGGTGTCGGGTTGTTGTATCAACAGGGATATTTTCAACAATACTTAAATGCCGATGGTTGGCAGCAGGAGATATATCCCGATAATGATTTTTATAACCTGCCGATTCAACCTGAAACCAATGAGGATGGTACACCGGTTCTTGTTGAAGTGCCGTTTCCTGATGGGGCTGTTTTTGCGAAAGTATGGCGGGTGCAAATCGGACGAATTCCTCTTTATCTTCTGGATACAAATATTCGGCAGAATAATCATGATAACCGCCGGATAACATATCAGCTTTATGGCGGTGATAAAGAAACCCGGATTCAGCAGGAATTGATTCTTGGAATTGGCGGGATGCTGATGCTTCGCAAACTCGGTTATCATGTTTCGGTTTGTCATATGAATGAGGGCCATGCCGCTTTTATGGCACTGGAGAGAATAAGGCATCGGAAAGACAAGGATGGTCTGAATTTCCATGAGGGGCTTGAGGTAGTCAAGGGGGGAACTATCTTCACAACTCACACTCCCGTACGAGCCGGAATTGATGAATTTGAGCCGGAACTGGCCGAGAAGTATATCGGCTATTTCTTAGACTATTTTGGAATTAGCCGGGAAGATTTTCTGGGTCTGGGGAGAAGAAATCCAAAGGATAAGAAAGAACCGTTTAATATGGCTCTGCTGGCTCTTCGGACAACCGCCTATGCCAATGGCGTTAGCAAACTGCATGGTGAAGTTTCTCGCAATATGTGGCAGTCAATATGGCGCAATGTTCCGGCTGATGAAGTCCCGATTGGTCATGTTACTAATGGAATCCATGTCCGTTCCTGGACCTCCAACGAAATGTCTGAGCTTTTTCTGCGTTATCTTGGTCCCAACTGGTTGAAGAAACCGGCCGACCAATCGATTTGGCAGAGGATTGAAAGAATACCGGAAGTAGAATTGTGGCGGATTCATGAACGCCGCCGTGAAAGATTGGTAGCGTTTGCACGAAAACGTTTGATTGAACAAATGAAACGACGCGGAGCCAGTTCGAGCGAATTGGAAAAGGCACATGAGGTACTTAATCCGGAGGCGCTTACAATCGGCTTTGCCAGAAGATTTGCCACTTATAAAAGAGCCACCCTTCTTCTAAAAGATTTAGATAGGTTGAAAAAATTATTAACTAATAAGGATAAACCGGTTCAGATAATTTTTGCCGGAAAGGCACACCCGCAGGATGATGAAGGCAAGCAGCTTATTAAAAAGTTAATTCATATCGCCAGGCAGGAAGATGTGCGCGGGCATATTGTTTTTCTGGAAAACTATGATATCAATGTTGCGCGTTATCTGGTTGAGGGGGTGGATGTCTGGATGAACACACCTCGTCGTCCTATGGAAGCCAGCGGTACCAGCGGCATGAAAGTAATTCTCAATGGCGGTTTGAATCTGAGTGTGATCGATGGCTGGTGGGTCGAAGGATATGATACCAATACCGGCTGGGCGATTGGCGCCGGTGAGGATTATGAAGACCCTGATTATCAGGATGAAATTGAAAGCAAAAACCTCTATGATGTCCTGGAAAATGAAATAGTTCCGCTGTTTTATGATCGTAATGGCGATAAGCCGCCGCGAAACTGGATTGCGATGATGAAAAGTTCGATGATGAAACTTGGTCCGGTTTTCAATACCAACCGCATGGTCAGGGAATATACCGAAAAGTACTATAGTCGGGCTTTGGAATGCTGGAAGCACCTGTCGGCCGATCAGTTTGCCAGAGCACAACAGATAGCCGAATGGAAACAGTATATCCGAGCCAATTGGCAAAATGTTCGAATCATTAATACGTTTCTTGAGAAAAGAGAAGCAGAGGTTGGCTATGCCTTGAAGATTTTTGCCGAAGTTTCGCTGGGATCGATTAAAAGTGATAATATTTCAGTTCAGGTTTACAGCGGGCCTTTGGATATAGACAGGAATATTGTCGACAGTGTGGTTGAGGAGATGAAATGTGTCGAGGTGCTGCCTGATGGAACGGCCAAATATGAAGGTTATATCGCCTGCGACGAGAGTGGTCAATTCGGATATTCGGTGAGGATTATCCCCAAACATCCCGATATGGCCGGACAGTTTGATCTTGAAATGATTCGCTGGATAAATGACTCATTTGATCCGGAATTAAAGGACGAAGATTTGTATCCTGAGGAGGTTCCGGCCCAATAGTTCCATAATCAATATTATATTGGTGGCTCATTTTTTAAGCATTGCAGGGTAAAATTAAAGATAGTTTTTGCCAATTTAATTTTGATATGTGTCAAAAGGGAAATAATTCGTCCTCTTTCATATCACATTAAACAAAAAATTAAACAATGTAATATTAAAGGCCTGTCGCAATACATATAAGAGTTTGTCATATAAAATAGAAAACCAAAGGAGAATTTTTAGGCAAACGAGAAACCAACTCATAGAACATTTTGCTGGAACGAGTTGATGACCCGCGATATGGGGGCGGCAACGGAATTTTACACTGAACTTCCGGGATGGAAGGCTGTCGATAAAGGATTTCTTCAGGAAAATAAATAGGAAACTAACGCTGTCAATTTATCTGAGTGTTAATTTTCTTAAAAATAAAAACCGACCGATTATAATTGATCGGCCGGCTTAATTTTAGCTGGGGCAAAACCTTGCTTATTTTGGCTTATAGATGGCGGCAAAAATTATCCCGGCCAGGATCATCATAATCATATAACCTATGATCCAGGAAATAACCCAACTTCCGGGAAATGGAAATACCGAATACTCGATGAGCACGTTTGTCACCGCAAAGGCAAGGCCGACATACAATCCATATCGAAAACCCTCGCCGATTCCTTTGTTTTCATATCCTTTCAGGAAAATAAAGCAGAAACCAAAGGCCATAATCACTAATCCGAGCAACATCCAAAATAGAAATATACCCGACTCGGCGTCGGGCCGAAAGAGGCTCATTTGCTCGTTGTAACTTTTGCTCATAATGATACCGTGCAAGAGCCACTCATAAAGATAAAAATAGAGTGCTACAACCACGCTGCCCAAAACATACCGTCCGGCATTCATAACCGTCCTCCTTTATTAAAGGTCTCTATTTGTCCGGTTGAGTTT
>CBFCZE010000202.1:0-3375 GCA_965602655.1 uncultured bacterium | reverse complement strand
TATATGGAAAACAATAAAGCGCAGTTTTTAATTGTATATGTTGCTCTTCTCGTAACGATTTTACTCAGGATAATTCCATATATTTTCCCCGAAGCGAGAGCCTGGGGATTTAATCATCTTATTTTCCTGCCAGCCGTCTACTCCGTACTGTTTATCTTAATTTCTTCAATAACTCTGGTTTTTCCTCACCTGAAACATACCGAACGATGGGGCGAGACGTTAGGCAGTCATTTTAACACTCATTTTTTTGAGAACCGATTTAGATATTTGAATAGATTTATTTTCACTGCTATTGTGTCAGTTATTTTTATTTTCTTTTCTGCGCCAACACATTTTTTAGGCGATGGTTATGTTTTACTCCAAAGTCTGGTACCACACCACGATATATTTCATAACTGGAACGATTTATTTTCTCATAAGTGGAGTGAAATTGGAATTTGTAAACTGATGATAATGGTTAGATCGTTTACCGGCCCTGACGGGGAACCGGGTGCGATTCGGGCTTTTCAGATAGTTTCTGTTCTATCGGGGGCAATTTCCTGTTGGTTCTTTTTTTTAATCGCACAGACTTTATCTGAGAATAAATTAAAAAGGCTTCTAATATTTTTTGCCTCCTTTTTTACAGGAGGACTGCTATTATTTTTCGGTTATGCCGAATTTTATCCAATCCTATGGATATTTTTATTAGGCTTCCTATACAATGGCATCCGTTTTATAAGGACTGACATTTATCTTGGCCGGGCCTGGTTATTTTTTATTATAGGCGTACTGCTGCATTTGCAAATGCTTATATTTTTGCCGGCCGCACTTTATCTTTCTCTGGCTAACGGACGAGGACTGCTGATATATCAACGTTTTCGGTTTCAAATCCGAAGTTTGGCTTTTATTATTTGTATTGCCGCGGTTATATTCTTTTTCAATTTATATAAATCCAACCTTTATATTGAAAATTTGTTTTTACCTGCATTTGACGGGAAACCGCAATACCCCGAATATGCAATTTTCAGCCTGACTCATATTCTTGATATGCTAAATGAAATAATATTGATGTCACCCGCTATACTACTGATGCTGACAGCGATACGGCGTAACAATCAAAACGACACGGGCAGACGATTATTTATGTTTCTGCTATGGGCTCTTTTCGGAAGTCTTCTTTTTCTGCTGGTTATTGATCCGAAACTGGCCATGCCGCGGGATTGGGATCTTTTCTCCATGAGCACGTATGCCGGTACACTTATTCTGATTGTCTCTTTGTCAGGTACCATGCTGGTAAAATTAAGAAAATTTGTGATATCGATTATTTTGCTGTTGATTATATCACCTGTTCCATATTTGCTTACAAATCTTAATCGGGCACCGTCGCTTAAATATTTCGAATATCTTTTAGAACTCGATATACAGAAAGGTCTGCCATTCCTGACGGTATTAAAAGATTATTCGGCCTCCCGGGGTGAATCCGGCCGATATGAGTATTTCAGGCGGAAATATGATTCCCTGAATCCGGATTGGAATAAATACAAAAATGCCCTTGAGGCTCTTCATAGAGGTAATATTGAATTAGGTGATGCAATGCTCAAATCGGCCAGGCCAAATAAATTCGAGGCCGAATATCATCGAACCAGTGCAAGATTGTCACGTATGAAGGGTGAGCTGGATAAAGCCTTGACCCAAATTAACAGCGCCATACAGCTGAGGCGATACTTCAATGAATATTATTGGGAACGCGGTATGATCTATATGAAAATGGACAAACCACGTGAGTACCTCAACGACCTTCGCCGGGCATATGAGCTTGATACAACGGTCAATCTGATACTTGATGATTTGACTTTCATTCATGGTTATCTTGAACAATACGACTCTTCAATTTATTATGGAGAGAAATTGATTTCCAGAGATTCTACTCGAGCCCATATCTACTTTTCC
Organism: uncultured bacterium; assembly: GCA_965602655.1. Classification (GTDB taxonomy): domain Bacteria; phylum Zixibacteria; class MSB-5A5; order GN15; family PGXB01; genus JAAERC01. The sequence goes on along the minus strand of CBFCZE010000202.1, from coordinate 1,446 downwards.
CTGGGAATGTCATATACATCATTAAAAAATTTGGGGCGTGCCGAGTATTACAATAGACTTTTCGCCGACTTGACCGAAGACGATTCAGTCCTTACGGCCATGCAGAAGGCGTTGGAAGCGGCGATACGCCAGCTTAAAACTGAATTGGATAAAAATAAGAAGAGCAATGATTCCGGGAGTTAAGAAACAATAAGATGCAAACAAAATTGTGTACTTATTTGCCATCCTGAAATAATTGCCGAAATATTATTGAATTCAATAAATCTAAAATATCTGGCGAATCGATTCGCCCCAGTCATAAACAAGGAATTGAATCCGGCCGATTAGAAGCGAGATACGGCCCATCACGGTGTATCCAAAATGCGCCCCGAATGAAATCATAATAAACCAGATACCAACTTTAGCTGTCATACCCATAAATCCGGTATGCTCTTTTGAGAAATAGAAATATATCAAAGTTGAGATGACACCGATTACGATTATAAGGGCCAATAAAGTCGCACCGAAACCGTTACTCGGATCGAGCGATACCATCGTTGACAGAACCTGCGGCAGGATAAAACCGTGTAATGTTTGTATTAAATATATCCCGGCGGTACTGCCCATATAAAAAGCGAGCGAGGTTCGGCTGATCCATGACCATTTGGGAATCATCCGGGCAAACATAAGAAGCCCCAGAAGTCCCGGGAATATCAGCCACCATTCGCCATTATCAAACATCGGATTGACCAGTTGCTGGATAATAACCGTCTGCCAGATAAGCCCGACATAATACCCGGCCGATAATCCGGCGAAAACATGCTCGGAAAGCTTATAGAACCTGTTATCCTTATACATAAAGGAGAACAGCGATAGAATCAAATAGGCCCGCAGCCATATCTGAAAATGTTCTAAAAAGCTGAAGCTCTCCATTTATTACCCTGCATCCTTATGTTTGCGGCGTTTCATGAAAAATCCAAGATTTCCAATAATCACTAAAAATATTATTAAAAGATGTGACATAGATTGCGCATCCATGCCGATGGTAGCCGTTCCTGGAGTGCCAATCAGTTTTTCATATTCGGCGGCGCCTTTCATTCCGCCCAACAAACCGGTCAACTGATCTGCTTCAATAAACGAGTACATTTTCGGCGCCATTACAGCCGTAACTCCGGAACCAACCGGGATATCGTACTGGGCATTGACGATTGAAATCCAGTAATCGACTGTTGCATTATCAGCGACACAATATATAAATTTCATATCATTATAAGATTTCACCTGCTGCATCAATGGTAATTCTGAAAGCGGCGTTCCGGAATAATCGGTTGGAAAAATCGATTCAATCGAACTGGCCAGACCATGCATGACAGCAACATAGTTAGCCTTATAGCCAAGATTGACAAAATCAATGCCGTACACTTTGCCAAACTCTTCGGCAATCTCTCGTGTAACTCTTTCGGCAAT
>CBFCZE010000201.1:0-3612 GCA_965602655.1 uncultured bacterium | reverse complement strand
CGGCGGAAATTTTCATCGGTATGAAACGGTAATTCAAAACTGGCGCATTTAATATGATTAGTGCTTATTATTAAATTCTCCGGATCGATTATCCCCATCTCCGGCGTTTTCTTAAACAGATAATCCGGTTCGCGCGCCAGGAACTGATTAATCGCCGAACTGTTGGCCACAAAGATTGTCAGCGAGGATCCCGATCTTCGTCCGGCTCGCCCCGCCTGTTGCCAGACCGATGATATCGAACCAGGATAGCCGACAATGATTGAGACATCAAGCGCCCCTATATCAATTCCAAGTTCCAGGGCGTTGGTCGAGACAACACCGGTTATCTCACCGGAGCGCAAGCCGCGTTCAATCTCGCGTCTTTGATTTGGAAGATAACCGCCCCGATAACCGGCCACCCGGATATTTTTACCGAACGGCTTGGAAAAAGTCTCGCGTAAATAATGCAAAAGGACTTCGACATGAAGTCTGTAATGCGCAAAAATAATAGTCTGAATACCCTCACTGATAAACTTCTCGCCCAGCGTCCGGGCCTCTTTGAGAGCCGAACGCCTGATACCTAACTGTTTGTTAACAACCGGAGGATTGTATAAAATAAAGTGTTTATCTCCCGACGGAGCCCCGTTATTATTTATTAAATTAACCTTACGCCCGATTATTTTTTCGGCCAGTTCATCGGGATTGGCGATAGTTGCCGAACAACAGATAAAAGTCGGGTCCGAACCATAAAATTTGCAGATCCGCCTGAGTCGTCTTATCACATTGGCCAGATGCGAGCCGAATATTCCGCGATAATGATGAATTTCGTCGATAACGACATATTTTAGATTTTCAAAAAGCTTGATCCATTTGGTATGATGGGGAAGAATCCCGGCATGAAGCATGTCCGGGTTGGTCACCACAATATGTCCGGCAGAACGAATCAACCGTCTTGCGGTCTGCGGAGTGTCACCGTCAAAGGTAAAAGTCTTTATATCGACATCGAGGGTATCTATCAAATCGGTTAACTCAGCCAGCTGATCCTGCGACAAGGCTTTGGTCGGAAAAAGATAAAGCGCCCGCGATGACCTGTTTTTTATAACAGCATCGAGTACCGGAATATTATAACATAGTGTTTTGCCGGAGGCGGTTGGCGTAACAATAACCGTATCATTGCCGTTTTGTACCGATTTGACCGCTTGACGTTGGTGAGAGTACAGTTGCCGGGCACCGCGCTGCTTGAGAAGATGCGTAAGTCTCATATCGATAGAACTCGGATAATCTTCATAGATTCCTTCTTTGGCCGGGAAATGTTCCCAGTGCTCGATATTAGCCGCGATTGATTTGTCGATTTTAAATGAGTCAAGCAGTTGATATAAATTCATACTAATTACTTCTTTCCCTTCAGTTTGCGGCGGCATAGATCACAGAATTTCTCGCCTTTGGAGTCAATATCAAACATCTTCTGGCTGTAATAATTTATGCATCGTGGGTTCCGGCAGCTGGGCAGATTAAAAAGAGGTGACAGGTGAAAAATCGATTGTTTATACAATCGCATGAATACCTTTTTGTCGTCTTCAGGCAGACCGTAAAACTCCTGACGAATTCTGAAAAGCGAAACCACGGCCGTCCGTGAGACGGTATCAGAATGGCCGATAATATAAGCCTCATCCGGCAGGTAGATATCTTCCTCAAGCAGACCAAGTATAAATTCGCGCTGGCTGGCCTTGACCTGTTCGAGTTTGTTCAGGATAACACTGGCATAATTTTGTCCGCGAATAACATTATATGATTCCTGAGGGACTTTCATTCCCTTTAAAATATCAACCGAACGATTAAAAATAGGACCAATATTGGTAGCCAGTCGATTGACCAGAATAAAATCGACTTCTCCCAGCGGAACCAGGACAATTTTAGCTTTTAGTATTGCCACTTCCTATTTTGGCAAAGAGAATTTCTATTGCCTCTTCCTATTCAGCAAAAAAGAATCTATTTGGTGAACCGTATGGCGAAATGAAGACCTCCATCCTGGCAGCACATTTCGGACACCAGCCAACAAACGCATCACCTTTTTTATTAAGATATATTCTGGAGTATATTCGGCAACATTTAAAAATGATTCCGATATGCGGACGTTTTGTTTTTTTGACTTTTTCCATTCCTATAGAAATAAAATTTGAATATTCAATATTGTATCAATACCGTGCGCTTACAGGAGTTTGTGAGTCTTCATACAGCTCTTCATCTAATTGGCGGCTAATATGGATTTCGGCGATATCATCCATTAGAATATATTTTTCCGCCGCCCATGGGCTTCCCCCAAAAGATGCTGTATGCTTGTCATCGACCCAATTCTCGTTGCCCCGATGTATCCGCCATGAAATAAAGAAGTCACCTTTAATTTCACGATGCCAATCTGCTTCGTCGCGATTTTCTTCAATTGATCTGATTGAGTGATTACTTCCATCGCGCATTCTGAAAACAATTTCATGAATATCTTTCGGAATTACAATATCGTGTCCCTGTACTAATCCGAGTTCATCAAACAGTTTTCGCCATTTTTCCGATCTGGTCATATTATTTCCCCTAAATTATGCAAATCGATATAATTCAAAATTATTTTATATTCAGCTATTTTCTTTCATAATCGCAACCGATGACGATGAGCCGATTCGCTCGGCTCCGGCCTCAATCAATACTTCCGTTTCAGCTAAATTTTTAATTCCCCCCGATGCTTTTACCTTAATTTGATTTTCGGCCGCTTTATATAAACGCTTAACCATCTCAACCGTCGCTCCGCCAAAAAATCCGGTGGCGGTTTTGACATATTGCGCTCCGCCATTTATCACCGCCTTGACCGCCTCAATTTGAGTTTCGGGTGAAATTCGCGGCGCCTCGATTATCACCTTCAATAGAATATTGTCAGATAAAACCTTCCTGACAGAAAGAATCTCATCTTCCACTTTTTTGTATTCACCCATAGCCAGAAGGCCGATATTGGCGACCATATCAATTTCGTCGGCACCATCCTCAACACCTTTGACCGCTTCGGCTATTTTTATATCAGTTCGATTGGCCGACAAAGGAAATCCGGATACCGAAATGATTTTGACATCCGAATCGGCCAATTCTTTTTTGGCTTCGACTACCCAATACGGATTTATCGCTATCCCGAATAAATCGTATTCCATTGCCTCACGGCAAAGATTGATAATTGCTTTTAGATCCGTTTCGGGATAAAGCAGAGCATGGTCGAAGTATCTGTTAAGATTTTTTATCATATTTTTATTCTTCTAAAAAAGATTCAATTTTTTATAAAAGCTTTGCCCGGGAAAAATATTTTCGATTTCAAAAATCTCTGATATTGTAGAGGCAATATCAGAAAATGTTTCGCGCGTGCCCAGATTTTGACCAATATCCATCTGCTTATTATAAACCAAAAGCGGCACATATTCACGGGTGTGGTCGGTGGAATATTTTAAAGTTGGATCGCATCCGTGGTCGGCCGTTATTATCAACAAATCATCCTCTTTCAAAATATTAAGAGCGGTTGCAAGCGCCTTATCGGCATCCTCCAATCCTTTCCCAAATGCCTCAGCGTCGTTTCTGTGTCCCCAGAGCCTGTCAAAATCA
>CBFCZE010000200.1:0-3614 GCA_965602655.1 uncultured bacterium | reverse complement strand
AAATTTGCACTTAAATTGATTGACTTTATATTTATAGGCTATATATACCGGCCTTGTAAATGAGAGTTGCTAAAATTTTGGCTAAATTGGGAGCCATTTTGTTATGATTACGAAACAACAATCCCTTGATTATCATTCCAAGGGTAAACCGGGTAAGGTTGAGGTTAATTCGACTAAACCCTGCAGAACACAACTTGATTTATCATTAGCATATACACCGGGTGTTGCCGACCCATGTATGGAAATTCACAATAATCCCGGCGATGTTTATAAATACACCGCTAAGGGAAATCTTGTCGCGGTCGTGAGTAACGGTACTGCCGTTCTCGGACTTGGGAATATCGGCGCCGCTGCCGGTAAACCTGTGATGGAAGGCAAGGGAGTTCTGTTCAAACGATTTGCCGATGTTGATGTGTTCGACATCGAGCTTAACACGCAGGAACCCGACGAAATTATCAAATGCTGTCAGCTTATGGAACCGACTTTTGGCGGCATAAATCTGGAAGATATCAAAGGCCCGGAATGTTTCTACGTTGAGGAAACATTAAAAAAGACCATGAATATCCCGGTCTTCCATGATGATCAGCATGGGACGGCAATAATTTCCGCGGCGGCACTTCTCAATGCTCTGGAAATTGTGAAAAAGGATATAGATAAAGTTCGCGTCGTGTTTTCCGGGGCCGGTGCGGCCGGAATCGCCTGTGCCAAACTTTATCTGTCGCTCGGCGTGAACCCTGATAATGTTTTGATGGCCGATTCCAAAGGAATTATGTACGAAGGGCGCGACGATAAATACAATAAGTACAAAATGCAATTTGTCCGTAAGACAGATTGCCACACATTGGCCGATGCCTTAAAAGATGCCGATATTTTTGTCGGTGTTTCGGTGGCCAATGCGGTAACTCAGGAGATGGTAAAATCAATGGGCCGAGATCCGATTATTCTGGCCATGGCCAATCCTGACCCGGAGATAACATATCCTGATGCTGTGGCGGCGCGCAAGGATGTTATTATGGCAACAGGTCGGTCCGATTACCCGAACCAGGTTAATAATGTTCTCGGATTCCCGTTTATATTCAGAGGTGCGCTTGATGTTCATGCTACCGCAATCAATGAGGCGATGAAAATCGCGGCGGTCAAGTCGCTGGCAAACCTGGCCAAAGAGGATGTCCCTGATGAAGTCGCCCGCGCTTATGGTGTCGATCATTTTAAGTTTGGTCGGGAGTATATTATTCCGAAACCGTTTGATCATCGCGTCCTCACCTGGGAATCGGCCGCTGTGGCCAAGGCGGCCATAGACAGCGGTGTTGCTCAAAATATTATTGATATTGAAGAATACAAACATGACTTGAAACGGCGGGTTGGCAAAGGCCGGATCATTATGGATGTGGTTCTCGATAAGGCCAAAAAGAATCTCAAGAAGATTGTCTTTCCCGAAGGTGATTCATCAAGGATTCTTAGAGCCGCTCATATTTTAGCTCATGAGCAGATTGCCAATCCGATTGTTCTGGGAAATCCAGAAAAGGTTAACGCACTCGCGGCAGAACATGAAATTGATATGACAGGAATTGAAGTTCTCGATTATCTTAAATCCGAAAAACGGCAGGTCTATGGTCAAAAGTATTTTGAGAAAAGGCAACGCCAAGGTATGACTCTTGACAAAGCAATTCAAAGAATGAAGAATCGTACTTACTATGGAGTTATGATGCTCGAAGAGGGCGATTGTGATGCAGTACTGTCCGGTGTAACTACCGATTATTCAGCCACTATTAGCCCGACGCTTCAGATTATAGATCTTAAGCCAGATGTTAGCCGAGTTTACGGCCTGTTTGCCATGATTCATAAAGACAAGGTATATATGATTGCCGATACAACGGTCAATATTAACCCAACAGCGGAGGAGCTGGCTGAGATTGCTTTATGTTCAGCGAATGTTGCCCATGCTTTTGATATTGAACCGCGAATTGCAATGCTATCATTTTCCAATTTCGGTTCGGTCAAGCATGAGCAGGCAGAAAAGGTTGCATTGGCAACAAAGTTAGTTAAAAGCAAAGCGCCGGAACTTATGATAGATGGTGAGATGCAGGCAGATACCGCTTTGATGCCGGAACTTATGAAAAAATACTATCCGTTTTCGAAATTAACTGAAAGCGCCAATGTCTTTATCTGTCCCGATCTGATTTCAGGTAATATTGCCTATAAACTGCTGCAGAGAATAGCTGGTTTAACGGCGGTTGGACCGATTTTGCTGGGTCTTTCCAAGCCGGTTCATGTGCTTCATCGGGCGTTGGATGTTAATCAGATTGTTGATATGGCGGCTATTGCCGCGGTTGATGCACAGATAAAGCACTAATAGATTCCATTTTTCTTGAAACGGGTGCCGATGTCTTTGGCACCCGTTTTTTATATATTTGGATTTCTCCCGGTTGAGCTAATATCTAATCGATCGATTCCGATAAATAGATATATACCTTAAAATAAAGGTTTTAGTATGTCATCAAATAATAAACAAAAAACTGCGGATAAATTGTTTTCCAAAAGAATCGCTATTCTGGGCGGCGGAAATATCGGTCGGGCGCTGGCCAATGGATTTGTACGATCGGGCGCTTATAAACCGTCGCAGATTTATATCACCCGGCGGCAGGTTAAGTTTTTGGACAGCTACAAAAAGCAGGGTTTTCATATTACTTCCGATAATATCGAGGCAATCAATAACTGCAAAACGATTATTATTACTGTCCTGCCGGATCAACTGACCGATCTGCTTGATTCGATTAAACATGCCATTCAGCCAAAAAGACATCAAATTGTTTCGGCGGTGACAGGTGTTAAAAGTAAAGATATTTCCGATCGCTTCAAAAGTGATGTTCCGGTTATCCTGGTGATGCCGAATACGGCTGTTGCGATTGGCGAATCGATGACCTGTCTGGCCTCGAATGGTGTTCCGGAGAAAGCGATGCAGTCGGCGATAAGTCTGTTTGACAATATCGGCAAAACGATTGTCGTCAAAGAAGAGCATATGATTGCCTCAACCGCGCTTTGTGCCTGCGGGATAGCTTTTTTCCTGCGTTCTATTCGCGCGGCATCGCAGGGCGGGATTCAGATCGGATTTCATGCCGAGGATGCGCTCAGGATGGCGGCGCAGACGGCGCGCGGAGCGGCGACGCTTCTTCTGGAATCGAACCGTCATCCCGAATCGGAAATCGATCGGGTGACCACACCGCTTGGTTGCACCATTGCCGGTCTTAATAAAATGGAGCATGAAGGATTTTCATCGGCGATGATAGAGGGTCTGGTAACCGCCGGCGAAATCGCCGAATCGTTGTTTAATAATAAGAAAAAATAATCCATTACAATTTTACTACAAAAATTTGTACCGCTTGTCTGTTCTGTCCATAAAAAATCTCTATAATCTTCTGCCCTTAATAGTCTTACAGCAAAATGGCTTTGTTTTTCCGTTTTTTGGTTTTTTTGCATTTTCCATACCGTCAGAAACCTTTCCTGATAGAATCTCCAAAATGGGTTCGTTTTGTATATAAAAAGTTTTTAAGCCAATAACTGCTTCCAATAAGCAGTCTTGATTCCATATAATTATTCATTTGTTTAATTATGCT
>CBFCZE010000199.1:0-3664 GCA_965602655.1 uncultured bacterium | reverse complement strand
GTACGATATATTAAAATTATGGAAAAACGAGCAAGCCGTCCATTTGACCGTCAATAATCGAAATATAACCATAAAGGCTGAAAACAGTCTATTTAACCACGATAATCTGGTTTGGGGAAATTCGGATTTTTTATTTATGCCTATCATCTGATCCCATGATTTTTTATGGCTTTTATAACCGGGCAAATAGGATAACATTTTATACCAGTTCAATAGATTGTAGTACACGCGGCCGTCGAGAAGTCCAATCATGTTACTAAAAATATGAAGCTCTTTTTTTACTTCTCTTTTTATTAACAGACAACCCAGCGCCGCTTTTTTAAAGGCTATTTCATAACCCTGCTGAATGAAGCTGAAAGTCAATGGCAATGTTATGCCGGGATAACTTTCGACAATATTTGAATTGTCCCAGATTTTATATTGAGACTGAGGCGATTCCTGCTTTACAATCGGTCGGGATTGCAATATAAAAAGCTCGCCCTCGCGATTAATGGCCCACTCAATATCCTGGGGTTTCCCAAATTGCTTTTCGGCTCGTATTCCGTTTTGACATAATAATCGTACGTTGCCATCAGACAGGACCGGTTTATTCTGAAGCGAATCCTCGATCAGCTGCAGACGGGTTCCGTCTTTGCTATCCGGGATAACTCGAAGTTTCTTTTCGCCAATCTGTTTTACGATCTTATTTGAATTCCATTCTATTTGATAGGCATCGGTCTCTACTTGATCCTGGACTATCCCTTCGCCAAGTCCGAACCCGGCCGATATATGAAGCTCCTTTTTTTCGGAATGCGGTGAGCGGGTGAACATAATTCCGGACGAAGCGGCGGTTATCATCTCCTGTATTATTACTGCAATGGAAACATCATGCAGGTTTATTCCTTTTTGATGACGATACATTAAGGCTCGGGGTGAGTAAGCCGAAACCCAGACTTTTTTAATTGAATCTATAATATTGCTGTACGATACATTCAGGAATGAATCCATCTGTCCGGCATACGAATTGCTTTCGGAATCCTCGCCCACAACCGATGATCGTACCGAATACTTCGTTCCGACCGCCAGCTTATTTTGAACAGCACCATTTATTTGATCAATATATGGTTGAGGAATATTCTGTTTTAAAATCAAGTCGCGGATTCCTTTTGAGGACGATTCAACAGAGGCCTGCTTTGAAAAATCTATTGACTCAAGAATATCGGCAATTGACCCGGTTATCGGTTCCGTCGATTTTGAGAAGACATCCGATGTTATTACCAGCCAATGCGGGACATTGAATCCCCGGCGATACAAATGAAAAAGGTTTTTCGCCTTGCCGCCAACCAGCTTTTCAGAGATTGCCGGGCGCCGAGAATCATAGGCTACGATATTATTATTTACGAACAACATTTTACAGCCCGCCTTTCCAGATTGATTCCACGATTATCGCCAGCATCATTATTGTGGCGTAGAATTCGGCGAGGGATCTGAGTTTGATACCGGCCGGCATTTTCTTTAAAACAAACCGTAAATATCCGGCGGCAAGAATTTTATAGCCCACGCTGATCAGGACCAGATATACAAGCGAAAGCGATAGAGTATAATACAGATAGAGTGCAATCCCAAAAGAAATGGTCTGAATGAAAAAGGAAATGATCGCGGCCGAAATATATCCGAAAATTCTGGAATAAGTTATATAGTCGGTTTCTTCTTTTGGATAGCGTATCTTGCGAGAAATCTCCCATGACAAAAACAAAAACCAGAACTTTAAAATTAACAGCGTTAGCAATAACCAATTAAGATTCGCTAAACTAAGATTATGCTGAACGGTAAATATTATCGTCAGATGCAGTAGTATCAGAACGGTGACCGGATTATGAGTGGCCAGATTTATCAAAAGACAGTTGTGCAACTTCTCGGGAAGGAAAAAATATCTGAACATGAGAAATGTATATCCCAGAACAATAAGAGAAGATAGAAATATCTGCTCAGAATATAGATGAAGGCAAACATAAACAAGACAAACAACAGCCAGGGCAAATTTAATATCCCCTTCTTTAACCCTGCCCGACGGCAGAGGCCTGTTTTTAAACAGAATCAAATCGGTCTGACGGTCTTTGAGCTCATCCATCAATCTCAGAATTAAAGCAATGGTAAAAAGAGCCCCGATTCCGGTTATTGAAAAATTAGTAAGAACACTAAAAGAGACCTGACTGATTTTGCTCAAATAAAGCGTAAAGCCAAAATACAGAAAAGCAGAAATCATTAAACGAGGAACAATTGGATACATCTCTCTCAGGTAGGCCAATAAACGTTGAGCGAAACCCCAATTCGGCAAATATTTTAATACATTGGTAATCATTTTATCCCTTTCTTTCCTTTGTGATATTCTAATAGCATTACCGATGCCGAAAAATATTTCTGGCTTGTAAATTTGCTAACGTGATTAACAGCAACATGTTATACGGGCGGAGCGGTTAGAAATTATAAAACTGCCGGTGGATAGTAATTATTCATCTAATAGATAAATATCCATTCAAACAAAAATAACCGGGTCTAAAGCGATTCATCAACCTTAAAGATTATCAAACCATTCGGTTAGGCAATAAGAGAAGAACTTGATAGAAAATCAGAGCAAAGCCGGGTGCCCCACAGCATGCGGTGGGTTAATCTCATAATGGCAACTTACTTTTGAAACCCACAAGGCACCCTTGCCGGATCTGAAGACTTATTGCATTCGACTCTAATTGGTGATATCAATAGATAGAAGGCAACAATTTCTTTATTTCTTTTTGATACGATATTTTTTAAACACTGTTTTCTTATTATTATCCAATAGTTTCAACGCTATCTTCATACATCTTATAGACTGATCCCCGGCAATATTGCGTAATTTTCTTTTGGCTCTATAGCATTTATAAGAAACTAAATCATTCTTTAGATGATTGTATAGATGGTTAGTCATCAATATTTTATATTGTGGCTCAGAATCATTATCTTTTATTGCCCCCTGTAATCTGCATGCTACATTTAACGCACGACCAATATATTCGGCCCTATTATTCATAACGACCCTAAACAATGTTCCTCGATCCAATCCAAATGTTAATCCATTAATTTCGGGCGGGATATCTAAAAGTTTTAAAATTTTACTATCGAGAAATGATGAGACTTTTAAACTCAAGTTCTCCATAAATGTTATTAGGCGTTTCCCTGAACAAGAATAATTAAATAACAAAATCCAACCATCACCAAGGAATTTGTAGGGTATATAACTATATATTGGCGCCTTTAATCGTATATATGAGTTCAGATATCTGAGCAACATTGACCAACTTTGCATATTCTCAGTTTTATGCAAATCCTCCAAAATATTTGTTGAAGAACAAATATCAAACACCAATACAATTTTCTTTTCCAGCATGATAATCCCCACGACTTAAACATTGACAAAATATTCTAATTCATTTAATAATATCAATTTTATCATAAAAGCAATATTATTAATTATTAATTAATAATAGATAGAAAGATGTCCCCCCGATTGGAGGAGTAGATTATTACTCTTCTGATTTCACAAACTCAAGCAATGCCTTAAAATCATCCGGTAATTCTGATTCGACAGTTACAACTTCCCCGCTGACCGGATGTTTAAACTCCAGAGATTTGGCATGCAATGCCTGAC
>CBFCZE010000198.1:0-3701 GCA_965602655.1 uncultured bacterium | reverse complement strand
GCAGTTTCAATTGGTTCGGCAGGAAGGCTACCAAACAAGAAAAATGACGCCCAAAACAGCACGCCGACAGTAAGAAGTGATTTTTTGAAAATCATAGTACCTCCACAATGAGAATAGTATATTTTTTGCTATAACATTCTTTGCCAAAACATACAAAACAACCGCGTCAGCAAAAATTGACAGATAAAAAGGCTGTCAAAAAGTAAGTAATGTGCCTAAAATCTCAATATATACATTAATATACGAAGAAATTGAAATCGGTCAAGCTGTATTTATATATTATCCCGTTCATTTAGTTGTCGGCCAGGAAGTTTACAGCAGAAAAAAAGCTATTGATTTGCTGTTTTACCAAGATTTTTGAAATCACTTCCTGACGGGTTCTGGAAAAGGCGCAGTTCAAATTCGGACGCGACCGCCAACAGGTGATCAAAAATATCGGCCTGAATTCCTTCGTAGTTCACCCAGTTTTGATCGTTTGAGAAAACATAGATTTCAATCGGCAAACCAGTTTCACCCGGTTTCAATTGACGAATAAGAAAAGTCATCTCTTTGTGAATCTTAGGGTGGTTTTGTAAATAGGCCTGAATATATGCCCTGAATGTTCCAACATTGGTCATATGCCGACCGTTGGCAAGTGTCGAACTGTCAATATTCAGCTCCCTGTTATATCCGGTCAGCTCCTCTTTTTTCTTTTCGACATAATCGGTTATATATTGTATTTTTTTGAACCGCTCGATCATTCCCTCGGTGCAGAATTTAATTGAGCCCATATCGATATTAAGCGACCGTTTGATTCTTCTGCCACCCGATTCGGTCATACCTCGCCAGTTTTTGAATGAGTTGGAAATCATGGCATAAGCCGGGATAGTGCTAATTGTTTTATCCCAGTTCTGTACCTTAACGGTATTAAGAGTAATATCGATAACATCACCGTCGGCGCCAAAATTCGGCATTTCAATCCAATCGCCGATTCGAACCATATCGTTAAACGACAGCTGAATACCGGCCACCAGACCGAGAATCGAGTCTTTGAAAATCAACATCAGAATAGCGGTCATGGCACCCAGCCCGCTTAATAGCACCAGCGGGGAGCGATCCATCAGGGTAGCAATTACAAATATAATGACAAAGACGTATGTAACTATCTTGACAACCTGGACATAACCTTTGATCGGTTTTTGTTTTGAAATTTCATAGGTGCGATAGATATCGACAATAGCGTTCAGGAAGGAATCGTACACAAAAACGCCGACCAAAATTATATAAACAATCGCCAGCCGCTCAATAGTTTCCTGACCGGCCGGAAAAATATTGGCCAGATAATAGATTACCAAAGCCGGGGCGATATGCGAAAGCCGGTCGAACACTTTTCGTTCGGTCAGGACATCATCCCATTTGGTCTGGCTTTTCTTTACGAACACCTTTACAATTGACAACAAAATTCTTTTAGCAATAAAATTGGTTATATAGGCAAGAAGCACGACACCGAAAGCAAGCAGCAGTATTCCCAGGTAATATGCACCGGTTTCGCTTAGGCCCTGCGATAGAAACCAGTTTTCTATCATTTTAAAAAGAGATAAGCCTGTATCCATTTTTGTTCTCCTTATGCAAATATAAAATTATCTAATGAGAATTTCGTAAATTGAGCTTTTTAAAACAAGAAAGATTATTTAGCAGCTTTAGATTTTAAAATTAATGATTTTTTTCCTAAATTATTACTTAACAAAATGGCATTTTACATTTACCCTTCATGAAAAGACCTTGACAAAATGGGCTGAATACCATAAGTTATACCCGACTAATAGATTGAGCATAAAATATAATAATTACTCCTTATTATTGTCGTAGTGCGATAGTGACAGCCAGTCAGGATACCGCGAATTTGATAATATAATTGTTAACGATTTAAAATTATTAATTTGTTTGAGAATTAATAGAAATTAATTGTTGCAATTAACCTTAATAAAGGCGGTAATAATATGCTACTACAAGTCGTGAGACGGAGTATAAAAATAAATATTATTCTCCTGACGATTGTGTTTTTCACGCTGATGGTTCACGGAACATCATATTCTCAGATTTTCGCCGACACAGCCGACTATCAAATTGATATTGGCGATGTTTTCGCCGAGCCCGGTCAAATCGTTGAAATACCTATTCAGGCAAAAAATCTAAATCCACTTTTAAGTTTTCTTATACGGTTTACATACGATAGTACAATTATGCGTCCATATCATATGCAGTCTCAATTTGAACGCAAAGTCTTAGATAATTTTAAAAATTCAATGAATCTGGATTTGCGAAATATAGTTTATGATAGTACTACTTATACAGGGCGCGGCTTGAATACAATATATATTGATTCATCCGGACGATATTGTTATCCCTTTTATGACGATGACACAACTTTCAATGCTTACGCGTTTCATCATCCCAATGATGGCAGCATATATGATGAAACAGTTTTCCTGCTCTTTCTAATAACTATGCCGCCCTATGATCTATGTCGGCTTCAGTATTGGAGTCAGCCAATATTGCCGCCTGCAAAGGACACGGTTAAAACTTTTGCCCATGTGCTTTTCCAGGTTGAATCGAATGTTAGTCCCGGGACAATAGGTGAAATAAATGTTTGCAATTATGAGCAATCAAGCCCAACCGATCCTCCCACTGATTATAGAGACAATCAATTTGTCGATACCGATGTGACGGGGTATTTTATCCCTCCCGAAGGATTGGGATCTGGCAAAGTTTATATTGAGCAATATGTTTCATATTGCGGTAATATTGACGGACAGGCGAGGATAAATATTCTTGATGTAGTTTTTCTGATAAATTATATCTACAAAGAAGGTGCGGCACCTAATCCGCTGATATTTGCTGATGTCGACGGCATTGCTCCGATAAATCTTTTGGATGTTGTATATTTAATCAATTTCATATACAAGGATGGTTCCAATCCAGCTTGCCCATAGGTATGTTAAACATAGATTGCTGATTTATTTTCCGGTATTCCATTTCTCAAGCAATTCCGCTTCGCGCTCAAAGCTGAGCCCGGCTTTCCACTGATAATCTTTCGGGCGAGATAGACACCATTTTAGCGTATCTTTGATTGTATCTTCAAATAGACGGAATTTGAGACCGTTTGAAAATGCCTTTTGGCAATCGGTCTGTAACATTCCCTGATATTTTTTATCGTTTATCCAAATAGGCAGATCTGTCCAATTTTCCACTTTGTTTTCTTTAAGAAATTTCTCACTAACCCAGATAAGTTCAGCATCGCTTTTTAGGATTTTTTTACAATTATCAAGAAAATCCTGCATTGTTAATTTGTAATCGGGGCCGATACCGTTGAATATTCCGATTTTTTCATCCTCAATCATTCTGATTATCCAATCACTCAGATCGCGGACATCGATATACTGCATTTTATAATCTTTCGGTTTTGGTACCAGTACTTTACCGCCTTTGCTTATCCGATTTACCCAATAGGTAAACCTATCACTTAAATCAAACGGGCCGACAATAAGCCCCGGGCGAATTACCAGCGTTTTATCTGGGAACTGTTTTTCCACAACCTGTTCGCAAAGCGCTTTTAAAGGTCCATAGCTGTCTTCGGTAATCTCCTCGATTGTAGTATCTTCGATTATCCCAACCGGCGACTGCTCATTCACACCCGGTTTTGACAGATCACCATAGACTGA
>CBFCZE010000197.1:0-3720 GCA_965602655.1 uncultured bacterium | reverse complement strand
CAAAAAGGCGGCCTTTTATTTTGATTTGTAATAATCTTAATGTCCGGCTTCCTCGGCAGCCTTATCAGCGGCTTCTTTTACAGTCTCTGCAGCTTCATCAACGAGTGAATCAACAACAGTGCCGCTGTCCGGGGCAGCTTCCACGGTCGGTTCTTCAACCGCCGGAGTTTCGGTCTTGGGCGCTTCCTTCTGGCCGCATCCTGCAACCAAAGTCAAAGCAAACAAACCAATTAATAATACCAACAGTAATTTCTTCATTCCTTTTTCTCCCGGAAATGTGAGGTTTAGTTTATTATTGACGGATATAAGTATTTTTGGAAAATATGTCAAGAAAAACTTCTATCTTCTTTTAACATATAAATAGCTTTTTGTTGACGTTGAATACGCCCCTACGTATAATGATTGATGATAAACGGAAGATAAAATGCCGCCTGATAAGTTCAAACCGAACCTTTCCGGCGACTGAATGTAAAAGGATTATATATGGAATTAAACATTGTACCTATAGGCTTTTTCTCCGGAGGAATCTGGCAAATAATCGGTCAGACCAGTCTTTTCGGATTAATCATTCTTATTATTCTGGTCTTGATGTCGCTTATCTCATGGAGCATCATGTTTAACAAGTGGCGGCTATTCAGAAAAGTCGAGGAAGAAAGCTGGGCTTTTTTGAATTTATATCGAAAAACCGGAAAAATATCTGATATGGTCGGACAGGCCAAATCGCTTCGCCAAACGCCGTTATCAGGCGTTTTTATGGAAGGGTACAATGAAGTTGGTGATATTATTTCAATTAAAAAGGCAAATGGCACCACCGAGGAACAACAGTTACTGCTTACGCAAAAAGAAATTGATATAGTCGAGATGACTCTGGAACGGGCCAGAGTTGAGGAAATAAGCCTGCTGGAAAAATCGGTTGTATTCCTGGCTACAACGGCAAATGCTTCACCGTTTTTAGGACTTCTGGGGACCGTGGTCGGCGTGATGGATTCTTTCTGGGCTATTGGTCAAAGAGGTTCGGCTTCATTGGCAGTTGTCGCCCCCGGTATTGCCGAGGCACTTCTGGCCACGATTGTCGGATTGGGTGCCGCAATTCCTGCTGTTGTAGGATTTAACTGGGCCAATAATAGACTAAAAGGATTTAATGATAAGGTTTCCAATTTCGCACTTGAGTTTTTGGTCAGATTAAAAAAGGATTTGACCTGATATGAGAAAAAGAGAATACAATGCACTGGCCGATATTAACGTCACCAACCTGGTTGATGTTGTCCTGGTTCTGCTGATAATATTTATGATCTCCGCCCCACTTCTGCAATCAGGCATTGAGGTCGATTTGCCAAAAACCAAAACGGCGGCACTTGACGATCAGGCCGAAGGAATTATTTTAACCATCGATAAAAAGGGCGGAATTTTTATCAACGATGTCTGGAGCCGACTTGACAAATTTGAAAGCAATCTTGACAAAGAACTCCGCAAGCAGGGAAATGCATCAGTATATTTAAGAGCCGATTCTTTGGTTTCATACGGCGTAGTGATCGAAGTCATGGGACGTCTTAAAGGCATGAATATTGAAGAAATCGGTCTGATTACGGCCAAAGATGAAAAAGGATTGAGCAAAAAGAGATGAGACAGGATTTATTACTGTCATTCCTGCTGCACTTTGTATTTGTCATCGCCATGGTCGTTAGCTCGCCATTTAAGCCAAAGGTAAATACTGACCTCGGCGAAGTTATCCAGGTGAAACTGAGAGCAATGCCGGCGGCGGCCACACCTGAACCGGTGCCGATTACGCCGCCGCAACAAATTGTTGCTGATGAACCTGTTGTACCTATAACCGAGGTCGCCTCAGTTAACGAAGCGAAGCCTATAATTGATAAGAAACCAAAGCCGGATAAACCGAGTCCGAAAGATAAACCATATGAATCAAAGCCGACAAAAGGCGATGAAGAACAGGCCGGAATCAAAGATGGTCAAAAAGATGTCAGCGAAAATTTAAATGCCGGTTCAAAATTCGGTGGTGCCGCTATTGATAACGCCTCGTTTGATTATCCATATTGGTTTGTACAGGCGTTTAGTAAAATTGAGCGGAATTGGCGTAACCCGGTCTTTTCAAATCAGCCGCTTACTTGTATTATCTATTTTCAGGTAATACGCTCAGGACGAATAATAAAAACTGAAATAGAACAATCATCGGGAGTTGATGCCTTTGATGGCGGCTGTGAAAGAGCCGTTAATATATCCCAGCCATTGCCACCTCTACCCGACCAATTTGCCGATGAAATAATCGGTATACACCTTGAATTCCCATACTCGTCGGGATATTAATTATGAAAAATAAAATACTTTTCCAATCAATAGTAATTATAGCCGCCTTTTCAATTATTGCCTCTGCACAAAATATAGGTGATTACCGCGGGATATTATCGCAAAAAACCACCTTCGAACCGACCAAAATA
Source organism: uncultured bacterium (assembly GCA_965602655.1). Taxonomy (GTDB): domain Bacteria; phylum Zixibacteria; class MSB-5A5; order GN15; family PGXB01; genus JAAERC01. Next base: position 1,267 of record CBFCZE010000197.1, on the reverse strand, counting down.
TCAGTTGAAGAGGCCCGGTATATAGGGATAAATTACATCACCGCTTCCGATTCGGTCCTGATGAAAAACTGCGGAATAATATTACGCCGCGATCTTGATTTCTCACCATTTTTTGAAATAGTTCTATTCGACAAATTTTTCTTAAAACATCTTGAACTGGAAGCGATGACCATCTCGGCCTGGAAATGGCTCGGCACCAAATATCTTGTTAAGCTGGAGACGGAGTTTCCGCGAAACAATATCCGGTTACGCTTCAGGCTTTTTGACGTTGACACCAAAAAGGAGATTAAAAAAGATACCTTCGAAGCCAAAAAAACCGAGTACCGCACTGCTGTGCATGATATGGCCAACGAAATATTAAAATTCCTCACCGGTGATAAAGGTATCTATCGTACAAAAGTTGTTTATGTGAAAAAGATTGATGATTCCAAAGAGCTGTTTATCGCCGACTATGACGGCCAGAATGAGTTTCAATTAACCGATAACGAATCGATTAATATCTCCCCCGCTTTCTCGCCCGATGGCAAATATGTTTATTTCACAAGTTATGCAGACGGCGACCCGAAAATCTACAAGCTGAAACTGAAAGATAATTCGGTGGAACTTTTTGCCGAATTTCCCGGCCTTAACGTCGCACCGGCAGTATCTCCCGATGGCAAAACAATCGCCTGCGTTTTGTCCAGGGATGGTAATTCGGAGATATATCTTTTAAATAAAAACGGCCGGATAAAAAAACGTCTGACACAAAGCTGGGCGATTGAATCATCGCCGACCTGGTCACCCGACGGTAAAAGTATCGCTTTTTCGTCGGATAGAACCGGTTCACCCCAGATTTATATTATGGATGCCGATGGCAATAATATAAGGCGATTGACCTTTGTCGGCAGTTATAATGACTCACCCAACTGGTCAATCAAAGGTGATAAAATTACATATGTAAGCCGCGCCGGAGGTTTTACAATCTGCACCATTGATACCACCGGACGGAATCATCAGGTGTTGGCGATTTACGGCAACAATGAAAATCCTCACTACTCTCCCGATGGCAATCATATAATATTCTCCTCGACACGACTGGGCCCCAAGGAGATTTATACGATGGACCTGTTCGGTAACAACCAAAGACGATTAACAGTCAGGGGCGGCATGTCGAATCCGGCCTGGGCGCCGGCTGAATGATAATTAAGGAGATAAAATACAGACGGCAAATAAGTTATCTGACAATAGTTTTAACTTGACCGTATTATTAAAATTCTTTAGAATAGGC
>CBFCZE010000196.1:0-3766 GCA_965602655.1 uncultured bacterium | reverse complement strand
ACTATATCCAAAATATTAATTAAGCCATCAGGTTGTACAAGACTGTTCACATCTCCTGATTCCATAGGATCAGGAGCCGCTCCCTCTTTGTATTTGTAGTTAATCAAATAAACAATATCAAGGATATTAACAAGTTCGTCGCCGTTGGTATCACCACAGATAAACGGACTTACCGCCACCGTTCGTCCCAGAGGGCAGAATTCACTCCACTGATCTTCGGCATCCTGCGCTCGAACCTTGTAATAATATATCCCCGCAGGTTTATCTGTGAAATTAAAATATGTGTTTGATATTGAAGAGGAGACAATGTTATCATCGATAATGCTATTGGCAGGATAAATATCATCAAAATAAATACCATCGCCAGTTATAGATCCGTCGGTGTAATAGGAAAATCGAATATATATTGTTTGTCCCTCATAGGCCGACAGATCGAATGAGGCAGAAATCCATCCGAATGAAGACCCGGTGATACCATTTCCACGGTTTAAACCATTTGGATTATAATTGGTCGTAATATTGCCTTCTATAGGCGTAAAATCGATACCATCTGTTGATATTTCAACATAAGCGTAGTCGTACCGTTCCTGAATATCATAATAAGTCTGAAACTCAAGGATTTCTCCTGACCCAATCTCAAAGGGTTCAATGCTTTGAAAATAGAGAATAGCATTATTTTGGGCACCGGAGTAAAAACTTGACGGGGCGGAATAATACTGAGTCTCGCTTACTACAAAATTGTTGATTTCATATCCAAGCAGGCTGTTTCCTGGATCGGTAATATTTATTTCCATCAGATATTCAACCAGTTCGTAATTAACAGCCGGATTGACCGGATCATCGTGTGTCCATTGGACCTGGTACGCGGTTGTTTCCACAGTCCCTGGTAAAATCAACTCGGGCGTGTTAGGTGGGAAAATTGCCTTGACATTGGATGACATTTCTGTCAGAAAAATACAAACCGGAAGATTCTCAGAAACCAGTTGTGGAACTCGTGACAGGGGCGGCCAGAAATTATCATCATCGGAGCCAACCTCCATAAGGAATGAATAAGATTTATTTTTCAGGGTCTGTTCGCCATAGTGCCAATCATTGGACGAGCCATTCATTCTATAAAGCGGTTCAATATATTGAGGCGTATACCCATTTAGAATCGAAATCGAATCGGCCAGGGCACGGTAAATATATTCATCAGGAGTCTCTGTCAAATTGTAATCCCACGGCCAGACAATTAAATTGGAAAATGAATGCCAGTAAACGCAAATAGAAAAATCGTGAGCCAGTGCAAAATCTCTCATATTTTGGAGTTCCGGTTCGGAAAACGGACCGGTACCCCGATAAGTTTCATCGGTGCCATCCGGGGAAGAGCCGAGGTCATCGCACCCCCATTGGTAACCGAAATTTCGATTTAGATCAATGCCCATTGATCCATCACCATTATTTCGACGGTTTTTACGCCACATGCCGCCGCCCATGGGAGCAATAACCTGATTATAGTAATATCCATCAGGATTTACTACCAGAACAAACCAGATTTCACGACTATTTATCAGATTAGTTATATCTGAATCAATACCATAATTGTCCGTCAGATGATCAATATAATTTATCAGGAGTTCCGGGGTAATAACCTCCCGGGCGTGGATAGCGGCTGCATGAAGAATTTCCGGTTCGTCTTCATCAATGTTAGGATTATCAGAAATTTTAAAAGCCCAGATCGTTCGTCCCTCAATAGTCTGACCAATATCAACCTTCGAAGATACAATATCGGGATAACTTGCTACGATTCCGTCGATATAAGTATAAATTTCATCCAAAGTTCTATAGCCGCCCATATCACGAGTGGGGTCAAGTCGTGATTGGTTGAAAGCAACCATATCTTCATGAATTATTTCGATTCTAAATCCTTGGGCTTTCATGGTCTCCAATTTGTCCGGAAAAGTTATAATATCAACAAAACCATCCTGCCGCCGGATTATATCAGGATGCGTCTCCAGAAGTTCAATGAACTCAGATTCTGAATCAGTATATATTCTGGCCTGCATATATACAGATTTGGCATTGACTGACAGGATTAGTACAAAAACAGACAGGATAATAAAAGTTAAGATTTTTGTTTTATGTAATTTTCTCATTTTAATACCCTGCAATTTGGAGTAAGTGTTGTATGGACTTTATGCCCTATTGTATTAATTAAGATAGCAAAATATTCTAATTTTGCAAGATTTGATTGGCATAAATACACTTGGAAACCCCGATTCCTGATTCAAAAACCAATTGACTTTGCCCCGATATTACTGCTAATTCCTTGGGATGGAACCGAATTATAATAATGACGACTATCCTGAAAAAGATATAAGGAAGACAGAGGATAGCGGGGGAGATCTTAAAAAAACCGGTATGTCATTCCTTGCGCATGTCGAGGAGTTGCGCTGGCGGCTGATTAAGTCTATTCTTTCTGTCGCATTAATGGGCTTGATTGCCTTTGCCTTTGCTGATCAGCTTTATAAAATAATTGTAATTCCGCTGGGTGATGTTAAACTGCACTATACTGAAGTAACCGGATCGTTTTACGCCTATCTGAAAATTTCTTTGTTTGCCGGGATTACCGGGGCCATTCCGATTGTGTTTTATCAGCTCTGGCAGTTTATAGCTCCGGGACTTTTTGCCAGAGAAAAAAAGATGATAATTCCGCTTGTCTTTTTCTCAACGGTGCTGTTTCTGATAGGAGCCGGATTCTGCTTTTTTGTTGTCTTGCCGTTTGCTTTGAAATTTTTAATTGGTTACGGCGAGGATATTATGACCCCGATTATCACTATATCAAGCTACATATCTTTTGCCGGATTATTACTTGTCGCCTTTGGATTTGCCTTTGAGCTTCCGATACTCGGCTATTTTTTCGGGAAAGTCGGTCTGGTTTCCTCAAAGGTTTTGGGCAAAGCCCGGCCGTATGCGGTGGTCGTATTTTTAATTCTGGCTTCGGTTTTATCTCCACCGGATATTTTTACACAGATACTTCTGGCCGGTCCGCTATATTTATTGTATGAAATTACAATTCTTCTGGTGAAACTTACCGGCAAAAAAGGATAATGATTTAATCAGGGATTTAAAATAAGGAGAACAAAATGAACCCGATACAAAAATGGATTATGGCGGTGCGGGCACCGTTTTTTACAGGAATAGCTATTCCGATTATATTTGGTGCGACGCTGGCCTATTATGAAACAGGTGTTTTTGACTGGCCGTTATTTATAATAACCCTTATTGGCGGGATATTTGCCCATGCCGGGGCCAATCTGGCCAATGATTATTATGATCACAAGACTACCGATGATGATATCAATCCGAATTTTACGCCATTTTCCGGCGGTTCCCGGGTGATTCAGGACAAGATTCTTTCACCCGGTGCGGTTTTAAGCGGAGCTTTTATCTGTTGGCTGGTGGCACTTCTGGCCGGGATATATCTTTTTATAGTTACACCCGGTTATTGGGTGCTGATTTTGGCAGTCGCCGGATTCATCGGCGGTTTCTTTTACACTGCCTCCAAATTTGCATTTTCATATAACCGATTTGGTGAACTGGCAATACTTATCAGTTTTGGAATACTGCCGGTTATGGGAACTTATTACGTGCAAACCGGAACATTTACCTGGTCATCATTTATAACATCGATCCCGATTGGTTTTTTGATTACAGCAATTTTGTATATCAATCAATATCCCGATTATGAGGCCGATAAGGCGGTCGGCAAAAATCATCTGGTGGT
>CBFCZE010000195.1:0-3780 GCA_965602655.1 uncultured bacterium | reverse complement strand
ATGGCGGCCAGATCGCCGGTGGCATCGGTTCTTATGGCGCCGTCTTCGGCGATTAACTGCCTGCCCAGAGTACCGGGGATGATTTCGACATACTTATCACCCAGCAGACCGATAGTCCCCAATCTGATACTGGCATCGATGGTAATCATATTGGTAACTGATTTCTTTACGCGAAGTCTGATTTCAATCTGACCGGCGGAATCAAGATTGACAAATTTAATTGATTTAACGTTGCCGACTTCAACCCCGGCAATCCAGACCGGGGCGCCTTTAACAAGTCCGTTGACATTATCAAAATATGCAACGTAGCCAACTTTTTTTTCAAAGATAGAAGTCCCGCTCCCGGAAAATGATGCCCAGAGAAGAACAAATATGGCGATAGCTATCAGAATACCGACTTTAATCTCGCCCCATTTTACTTTTGTCGATCGCTTCATTTTATCCTCAGACTAAATAAAATCTTTTTTTTGAACATTTGCAATAGAATCTCTAAAAGGTTTTAAAAATTCTACAATGCGGGGATCTTCCGCCTGCCGCAGTTGAGTAATATCACCGTCGAAAATACTTTTCCCCGAATCTATAACAATAAACTTTTCGGCAACATCAAAGGCGTCGGCAATCTGATGAGTAACAATGACAGATGTAACATTCTTAACTTCAGCCAGCCGATTTATCAGACTTATGACATTAGTTGTCATTTTTGGATCAAGCCCGGTTGTCGGTTCGTCATAGAGCATTATCTTGGGGTCGGTCGATAGAAGGGCCCGTCCAATTGCCACCCGCCTTTGCATTCCGCCTGATAATGAGTCAGGAAGCTGGTCGATTATATCTTCAGATAAGCCGACAAAACCAAGCATCTCCCTGACTTTATCTTCAATATCCTCAAAACGCATCCTTGTATGTTCCAGAAGATAATAGCCGACATTCTCACCAACCGTCAGAGAATCAAATAACGCGCCCTCCTGAAATACCATCCCGATTCGTTTTCTGATTTCACGAAGCACTTTTGAGCGGACGCCGCAGATATTTGTGTCTTCTATTATAATGTCGCCCTCATCCGGTTTGACAAGACCAAGGATCAAGCGCAATATGGTCGATTTCCCGGAGCCGGACTGACCCATTATAACACGGGCCTCACCGACCGGTATATTAAACGAAAGGTCTTCTAAAACCTGCTTATCTCCATAAGAGAAACTGACGTTCCGAAATTCTATCAAAAGTAACCCCTTAAAAATGAAAAGACTACCTTGGTGACTATAAAATTGGCAATCAAAATAGTAATCGAGGCAATCACCACCGATTCGGTCGTGGCACGGCCAACACCTTTGGTCCCGCCTTCGGCGGTGAATCCTTTATAACACGATATAAAGCCGATTACAAAGGCATAAACAAACGGTTTTACCAGTCCGATAAAAATATTGCCGAAATTCAGACGATCCTTTACCGCCGTCCAGTATGTCAGCGATGTTATATGCGAAATAAAAATAGCAATCATCCACCCGCCGACAATAGCTATAACATCGCAAATAATGGTCAACACCGGAACCATAATAATCAGCGAAATCAATCTTGGGGCGGCCAGTTTTTTAACCGGATCAATCCCGAAGGCAATCATAGCATCCAACTGATTCGATGATTTCATCGCTCCGATTTCGGCCGTGATGCCCGAGGCGACCCGCGCGGCTATCATCACACCGGTTAATACCGGTCCCAGCTCACGGATAATAGCAATCGCCATAACTCGCCCGAGATAATTTTTACTGCCAAAATCGGCCAGTTCATTGGAAAACTGAAGAGCCATACCCTGCCCGGCCGAAATTCCGGTCAAAACAACCAGAAAAAGCGATCCGACGCCGATTAAATACATCTGCTCAAATGTTTCGGCGACATAAATTGGCCGGCCAAATAACGAGGCAACCATCCTGGCCGAAAAGAAGAACAGCCGTTGTGATTCATAGGCAAAATGTTTTAGCCAGTCTATGATAAATTTAAACGGCTTCATATAATTTTATCTGATCCTTTGGACCTTTCCTGCCATTGCGATTTCTGATCTGTCTTATTAATTGTAGAATTACCAATGCTCAATGTCAAGCCATCTTTTGGGAGATATAAATATAAAAACGGAAGAATATATGATGTATTGTGCGGTCAGGTCGCCGAACCTGACCGCTTGCCGTTGGGTGTTTTTTGCACCCGACATCTTTGTTTATTATTCCGCGCTTGGCGCGTGTCAGGAGCCACGGCTCACTGACCTACACAAAGACTAATCCCGGACACAACGAACTGAATATCCGGCGTGCTTATTGATGTCGTTACGGTAGAACTCAGAAAGGTAGTGGTACAGGCTTCGGCTCCATGCGTATTCACTATTGCTCTCAATTGACGACCAAAAATAGGTGCCGTATCCTATATTATGGAAGCTACCATTAAGGTAGCGGGATCCGCTGGGCAACGCGGTAAAGCCACTCTCATTGGTTGCGCCCGTATTGGGACTCAACCAATGCGTGGTTCCGATTTCCTTCAGTTTCCCGCCGGCAACATCGTAACCGCCAAGATAATCAGCTAATGTCTGCATCTCATCATCGCTCGGTATATGCCACCCATCAGGAGCTATATTCCGACTATCATCTACGGCATACCAGTTATAAAGTCGACCATAAGTGGCAACTTTGTGTTCATCATTATCATAGTTGCAATAGGCTCCCGTGGATAAACCTCCCCAAGCACCATTGTCGGTCACATTTGGAATAGGGTCGCCGTTACGGTAATGGGTAACTTTCAAATTCTCCATCATCCATACCTGCTCACCGATAGTTACCGTTTGATACACGTTGCCATCAATATCGGTGACTGTGCCGCAATCAGGATCAGGACCCTCTTTATACTTGTAATTAATCAGATGGACAATATCCAATATATTGACTGGTGGAGTGCCATCAACATCCCCGCATTCTCCTGCAAATGAAATTGTCGCACCCATGAAAATGATAATACTTAATAGTATCACTGACACTCGTCTCATAACACACCTCCTATGGTCTGAAATTGTTATAAATTTGCTTACACCAATCTGAAAAAAATATTCAATTATTTGTGCGCTAATAATCTAAGAATGAAAATCAATAACCCCAATATAAACAAAAAACGCTGAAAAACAAGGGCTTTTACTGTGTTTTAAAATGCAGGATAGGAAACTCCGATTCAATTTGAGGATTAATCAGGGATAAAACTAAGCAGAACTACTGAAGAAATCTCGTTATTTTTTTATTATTATTTTTCAATGTCATACCCGCGAAGGCGGGTATCCATCCCTAGACCAACTCTCCATATAAATCCCGCCACTCAGGATTATCCTTCTCAATCAAATTAATTTTCCATTGCCTGCGCCATTTCTTCAATTGCTTTTCTCTTATGATCGCCTGCTCAATATTCTCAAAAACCTCATAATAAATCAGATTATGTACTTGGTATCTTTTGGTGAATCCATCAGTCAAATCATTCTTATGTTCATATACTCTTTTGATTAAATCACCGGTTACGCCAATATAAAGAGTTCCATTACTTTTGCTGGCCATTATATAAACATAAGATTGTTTCATTGAACAAAGATGGTTCCCCGCCTTCGCGGGGAAGACGTTTTTGATTATTTCAAATGTCTTCCACCGCCAGCATATAGCTGAGAAGCTTCAATGTCCCCGATTTACCTTCAGAGCCGACTTCCATTTCCGGGCCGACACATGACGGGCAACCATTCGGACAGGGACATTCCATAATCTGTTT
>CBFCZE010000194.1:0-3864 GCA_965602655.1 uncultured bacterium | reverse complement strand
CCGGCCCTGACTATTGTTTCAATTACTTCATCGGATGGCACCTGATCGGTGTACTTACGAATCGATTTACGCGCCATCATGATATCGATGACCGGATTATGAATCATCTTAAATTACCTCTTCTATAATAATTATTTCATTATAGCAGAATTGAAATTAACAAACAAAGAAAAAGCGCCGGAAAATCCGGCGCTCTTGTATTTATAATTAATCTGTTAAAAAACAAATCAATCTTCAGTCAGATATTAATACCTTCCTCCTCTGCCGCTTTAACCACGACGATCGTTTCTTTCCTGCCGAGGGCGAGCCTCGTCGATACGCAATGTTCGTCCTTCGAACTCGGTTCCGTTCAGCGCCTCTTTGGCCGCTTCGGCTTGATCATTACTGTCCATTTCAACAAAACCAAAGCCTTTACCGGTGATAATGTTGACACTTTTTACTTCGCCATATTCGGTGAAAAGTTCTTTCAACTGATCATCTGTGATCGAATAGGCCAGGTTTCCTACATAAAGTCTGTTACCCTGCAAACTAACCTCCAATTGTTCCAATTTCCAATTCAAATGCACTTCTTCTGTTGAATTGTATCGATTCAGGATACGGTTTAACCAAAGAAGTACTATTTAATTGATTAATTATTTAATTGATTTAATTACGTAAATAAGGCATTACTTTGGTATCAAGTAGAAATTTGCCACCCGCATCGCCTGAACTCAGAGCAGATATCTCACCAATTTTACTGAAAAACAGTACGCGAAAATGAAAATTACTGACTCTAACCTTTCCTCTCAAAACAAAAATCTCTAAACTCTAATGAGTTATAACATTTATATTATCGGTTGTCAAGCCCAAATAATTAAGATTTTGGTAGTTATGTTGCCGAATTAATATTCCATAAAAAAGGCCGGATATAAAATCCGGCCTCCTGAAATTGATAAAAGTCGTTTTCTATTTTATCAGAAGCATCTTTTTATAGGCGCTTTTATCTCCGGATATTAACCGATAAAAATAAACACCACTGGCCGATTCTTTTCCGTTGTTATCATCACCGTTCCAGACGACGGTGTGGTAACCGGCCGGCAGCTCTTTCTCGATCAATGTCTTTACCTTCTGTCCCAGAACATTGTAAATCTCCAGCGCAACAAATCCGTTATTCGGCAACGCAAAACGAATAGAAGTCTGCGGATTAAACGGATTCGGGTAATTCTGTTCGAGGGCAAACTTGGTTGGCAAAAGCGAGGCAATCTCATCGCGGGTATATGATCGGTTGCCGATAATCAGCCTGGCCGATGTTACTTTATCCGGGATATTTATTTCCACTCCGGCTGACAGGTCGTATTTGCGTCCATCATCGGTCACCATCCAGGTTTCCATATTATCCGGAATACTTTTCAGCCCAACAATTCTAATTGTTCTGTCGGGAGCTTTGGATATATCGACTTCCCAAACCGCACCGTCGGTGAAAGGCGGCCGATAATCGGAGCGCCTTAATCGATCGTCATCGTCGGGGATACGGAATCCAAGTCTTGGCGCTTCGGGCGCGGCCGGCGGTTCTGAGAAATCGTAATTATCAGGGCCTTCCAGTGCATCGGGCCTAACCCCGATAAAATTGCTCTCATCAGAAAACTTATCAGTTTTAAGCTGCACCTCTATGTTCCAGAAAAAGTCGGAATATACCGGCTGATCTTTTAATGGTGCGATTTTGGGAGCAACAGTTGTTAACTTGTATGGCATCAGGGCCGTAACATTGGCCTGATTACACAGGACAAAAACTCCTTCCCAGGTCGGAATAGCATTATACGTGTCGTAGCCGGTGCCATTATATGAATAAGCCGAATCCTCGATTACCGTATTTGGTACCGGGTGGGGATGCACGGTTCCGCTTGCTTCAAATAAAACGTCATTCCAGGCAATTCTAAAACCAAACGGGTTGGCCAGCTGGTTCCATCCCTCATCCAAAGGAATTGCAAGATATGAGTTGGCACCAATAACCCGATTGGGCCGAACGCTGACTCCGGCGGCACCGAATGTTTGTGGTTCGGCCGTTATCAGCCAGTAACCGTTCCCGGGCCGAACAGGGTCTGCATTATTAAATTCATCAACCGCCTCAGTCGTTGCGTCATATCGACCGAATCTCCACTGCGATGTGTTGTAAACTCCCAGATCATCCTCAAAGACACTGGCCGCACTGTTCGATCCGGTAATGTTCAGAGGCAGACCAATTATCCTATATCTTTCTGCCGCCGTTGCGCTGGTATTCTGTGCCTGCTCATTGGTTAGAGAAACCCTGAAAACAAGCGGACTGCTGGCACTGCCTACCCGCGAAAGATAAATGCCGCGTGTAACCTCAAGATAATATTCGTAGCCTCTGATAGTCAGTAAATCAGCGGAAAGATTATATTGTAGCGAATCACCGGTACCGGGTATCATTGCTGCCGTTTGGTAAGATGCTGTCCCACCCTGACGATAATATATCGTTCCTGTCGCCGTACCGGAACTGCCGGAATAGGCCACTTTGAGAGTTTGACCGGTTTTTGGAACGGTCGAAATATTATTGCCGTCATATACTGTCCTCAGAGTCGTCATACTTCCGTAAGAAATTCCGGTTGGTCCGGTTGTTATTGTATGGGAACTGCTTGATATACTTGTTGCGCCAACCAATGGTGCTATTCCGGTGAGCGTAAACGAAGCCGAGGATGATGTTCCCCCGCCGCCGACAACCGAACCGGTTGATATTTTGTATGTGGTTCCGGATACCTGAGCCGACAAGATAGCCGGGAAGAGGCAAAATATGACGGCCGTAGCTATCAGAAGAGATTTAATCCATTTCATAATCTTTTCTCCTCTGTTTTGGTTCCCAATTCAATTTTTATGGCCGGATTATTCATGACCATCTCCGGTGGTCTCCTGAGCTTTTTGATTGAGTTCATGATGAATCTGCATTTCCGGTCCGAGCTTGAATGCCTCAGGATGCAAATACAGCCCTTTTTCTTGAATTGGTTTTTCAACTTCCACCTGTATTCGATTGGCTTCGGCAAAAGCATCCTTACGAATCCCGGTAACCTGCCATGATACCTTAACCGACGGCTTATCGGTCCTGATTGCGAATTGATTTCCGCTGATTTCTTCAGCTATAATTGCCTGGGCAAAATCGCCAATAACGGTCAATTGATATCTGAAGTCTTTGTTAAGAGCGTTGAAATATTCAGGCAATTCGACTACGGCAAATCCACTGACATCGGTGGTTATATTGCCGTTATAGACATTCATCATATCGGGTGATTCGACAAAACTATGATATAGGTATTTATTGGCCGGATCGTTTGGGTGATCAATTTTAAATGAACCACCACCTTTACCAACCAAACCGGTCACGGTAACATTGCCGGCAAAATATCCGGCATAATTGGTTCCGTTACCTGAGGCGGCGGAATATATTCCATATTTTGTCCCGCCGGTGGTAGCGGAACTGTAAACGTCAAAGTAGCCGCCTACCAAACCGCCATTGTTACCGGATGTATGTATCTCCGACCAGATGCCATATTTTAAGCCGCCTGTATGATTATAGTTTCTTTCAATTCGCAATAAGCTTTCTGTGCCCGGGCTTGTGGGATCACCTATTCTAACACCATTGGCGGTAACGATCATGGTACTGTCAAAAAAATGAGTGGGAGGAGTAGCGCTAATGGCGTACGGCGCTGAAGCTAAAAGCTGTCGGGGGGTCATTTCAGCATCATCTTCAACTTTGATTCCAAGAAATCTTGGATCGCCATTGAATATGCTAGTGGTCAATGGCACCGTAACACCCAATTCAACTGTAAAGACTCCCTGATCATCAGGAATAACCGGCAATGTTTCCAACCAGAT
>CBFCZE010000193.1:0-3918 GCA_965602655.1 uncultured bacterium | reverse complement strand
AAATCAAGCGATTCTATTATTCCCTTTGGTCTCAAATCAAAATTCTTTTTAACAATTTCAACCAAACGATCAGGACCAACCTTCGCCGGCCCATCGGTAAAAATCATAATCGAAACCGGTTCGGCAACACCGATAGCATAAGACAGCTGTATGGTGCATTTTTCGGCCAGTTGTGCCGCCACAATATTTTTGGCGATGTACCGACACATATATGCCGCCGAGCGGTCAACCTTTGAGGGGTCCTTCCCCGAAAAGGCGCCGCCACCGTGCGTTGCCATCCCGCCATAGGTGTCAACGATAATTTTACGTCCAGTCATACCGGTATCGGATTGCGGTCCGCCAATGACAAATTTTCCGGTCGGATTGATATAATATTTGGTCTTTCTATCAAGCATCCCGGCCGGTACAATCGGCTTGATTATATTGTCTATAATCTCCTGACGTGATTTATCAGTTATCTTATCGCCGGTGTCGTCGAGAATTTCCTCGCTGTGCTGGGTCGATAAAACAATCGCATCGACTCGTTTCGGTTTGCCATCCAGATACTCAATGGTTACCTGCGATTTTCCATCCGGGCCAAGATATGACAAAATATTCTGCTTTCGCACCTCGGCCAGCCGCATCGTTAATTTATGCGCCAGCATTATCGGCATCGGCATAAGTTCATCTGTCTCCCGACAAGCATATCCGGTCATCAATCCCTGATCTCCGGCGCCGCCGGTATCGACACCCTGGGCAATATCCGGCGATTGTGAGCCGATAGCATTCAGGATAGCCATAGAATTATAGGCATAGCCGAATGCGGGGTTAGTATACCCGATATTTTTTACTATTTCCTTAACGAGCGATCGAATATCAACATAAGCTTTAGTTGTAATTTCACCGCCGATAATAGTCAGGCCAACTGTCACAAAACTTTCGCAGGCCACGCGGCCCATAATATCCTGTTTTAATACCTCGTCAAGAACACCATCGGAAATCTGGTCGCATACTTTGTCCGGGTGCCCCTCAGTTACCGATTCGGATGTAAAAAGAAAACTGCTTCCTGCCATTTTTTCTCCAATATCTTTATATCATTTTTTCAATTCGGTTCGGGCAATATTAAAGGAACCTGTTTTCCCCTTAATAGCTGCTTCCTCGCCAATTAATGATTGTTCCAAAAAACAATCTTCGACAACCGCCTTCCGACTGATTATTGAATCCTTTATGTTGGAATTTCCAATTCTGGCAAATCCCGAAATTGAAACATTTGGTCCAATAGTTGAGTTTTTAATTATAGCAGTAATATCAATCGAAACCGGTTCAATAATTTTCGCCCCCGCAATATTTATATTTTGTTTTTTATCTCTAAGTAATAATCGATTTGTCTCCAGTATCGTCTCAACTTTACCGCAATCATACCAGTCGTCGACAATGTAAGGACTAAAATCATTGCCATTAGAAAGCATAGACTCAAGTATATCTGTTAATTGAATTTCCCCACTCGTGCGCCTATCAAGCCTTATAATATTTTCGGCATGTTGTTTCAGGATATTGGAATCGCCAATATAATAAAGCCCAATTATGGCCAGATTTGATCTTGGTTGTGACGGTTTTTCCTCAAATTCAACAATGCGGTTTTTTTCGATAATGGCTATTCCGAACCGGCGGGGATCGGTTACTTCCTTTAGCCCGATAACATTTTTACCGGCCGCGATAAATTTTACAAAATCTACCTTGGCGATAGTGTCACTTAAAATTATCAAAAGGGGGCCGGGGCCTATCTGCTGAAGAGCGACATTAACCGCATACCCCAGTCCAAGAAGTTTTTCCTGTTCAATAAAAGTCGATTTGAATGAATAATTATTCACGACAAATTCAGCTATCTGATCGCCCAAATACCCGATAACCAGAATCACCTCAGCCGGATTGAGTTCGACCAGTGGATCAAGTATATGCGCCAGCATCGGTTTGCCAGTTACCGGAATCAATGGCTTGGGCGTTGTCAATGTATGCGGTTGTAATCTTTTGCCGATTCCGGCCGCGGGAATAATTATTTTTAAGTCGTTTGGCATATCAAAAATCCACGGGTATATATATAATAAATAAACGTATGGCAACCAAATTTTCTCAAAGATAATCCATTGAATTCGATAATTTTACAGAAACGGTATAATCAATTTACAAATGCGCGGGATTATATTATAATTTTCCACTATGGCGATTTATTTCTTTTCAGATGTACATCTTGGAGCGGCCGAAAAAGAGTTGGAGAAAATCAAACTGGAGAAGCTGTTTTCTCTCTTTGATCTGATACAGGCCGATGCCCGGAAGGTTTATATTCTCGGCGATCTCTTTGATTTCTGGTTCGAGTACAAACATGCTATCCCGAAAGAACATCTGCAGGTTGTTTTTAAACTGGCGGCGATGATAGAAAATGGCATTGAGGTTCATTATATATCAGGTAACCATGATTTCTGGCTGGGCGAGTTTCTGGCCAATGAGGTCGGGATAAAGATTCATCGGGATTATTATGAAACTATTGAGGATGGAAAAAAGCTGTTTTTGATTCATGGCGACGGTCTTTCCCCTGCTGACTGGAAATACCGGATTTTGAAAAAAATTCTTAGAAACAGAGTCAATATCTGGCTCTATCAGAAAATCCCGTGCGACATTGGAATCCCGCTGGCAAAATTTGTCTCAAGCTCATCGCGGCTTCATACCGATGGCCGCGAAAGCCGGTTTGTCGGAGATTATGAGGCTTATGCCGAAGAAAAACTTAAAAGCGGCTATGATGCTGTTTTGATTGGCCATACTCATTACCCGCAAAGGATAGAATTTGACCGCGGACTTTATCTTAATACCGGCGATATGATGAAGAATTTCAGTTACGGGCGACTCGATAATGGCGAGTTGACGCTGGAGTATTTATAAAATGGCAGAGACAATTCATATAATTCGCTCGATAAAAAAAATGCAGGCTGTATCACGCCGGTTATCCGGTAAAGGTACAATCGGTCTGGTGCCGACGATGGGTTTTCTTCATGAGGGACATCTCTCATTAATAAGAAAGGCAAAAAAACAGGCCGTTAAAGTTATCGTTTCAATCTTCGTCAACCCGACTCAATTTGCTCCCAATGAGGATCTGGCCAAATATCCCCGCGATGAAAAAGGCGACATCGCCAAAATCAAACAGGCCGGGGGCGATATGGTTTTTATTCCGAAAAAGGAATCTGTCTTTCCTGACGGATATGAAACCTATGTCAATGTTGAAAAGATGACTAAAACTCTCGAGGGAAAATTCCGGCCGACTCATTTTCGCGGTGTGACCACAATCGTTTCCAAACTGTTTAATATTATCCGTCCCGATATTGCTGTTTTCGGCTTAAAAGATTATCAGCAGGCAGTTGTGTTGAAAAAGATGATCGGTGATCTGGATTATCCAATAAAGATGATTATCGCTCCGACAGTTCGCGAAAAAGACGGACTGGCGATGTCATCGCGGAATAGATATTTCAACACTGAACAAAGAAAAGAAGCTATCTGTCTCTATCAGGCATTAAAAACGGCCAAACAGATGGCCAGATCTGATAAAACCACCGAGACGGCAAAACTTAGTGCCGCTATGAAAAAAGTTATCAGAAAAATTTGCCCGACAGCAAAGATAGATTATATTGCTTTCACCGATTTTGAGTCGCTCAAGCCGGTCAAAAAAGTCAATAGGAATACCATCTGCTCACTGGCAGTGAAATTACATGGTGTCCGGTTGATAGATAATATGCGGATGAGGTAGACTTTTTCTCTGATAATATCTTGATATTCTGTAAATTCTTTTGTGTAAATTTGATTTGAATTAGCTAAAATTAACGGAGATGTAGCTATTTAATTAGTTCTGGACTTTTTACGGAATTTCATTATATTTAAAAGCATAAGCGATAC
>CBFCZE010000192.1:0-3996 GCA_965602655.1 uncultured bacterium | reverse complement strand
AAAATATAAAAGTTCTATTGAGAATTTTATAAAGATTATATTGGCTGAAGATAATTTTCTGGGTGATATTTCAGCCAGAGAAGCAAAAAAAGTTTGTAGCATTACGCCGGGCGGCAAAATTGTTGTTGATTTGAATAAATTCGGTGCATATGATATTTCTATCAGACGTAGAATGGTTAAATTGCTCATTGAAAAAATGAAAAGAATTCCCGGAGCCGGTAATTTTGAACAGATTAAAAGAGTTATTGAGCTTTCGCAAGGTCGGATGAAGGCTTCGGATTTAGACTTAAATCTTAGAGTAGTCAGAGATAAGGAAAATCTGATATTTCTGAAACCATATTTTAAATTAGAGAGGAAGAGTTTAAAAGTACCCGGGACGACCAAATTGCCTGAAATTAAGGCGACAATAAAAATAAAGGAAATTCTGTCCGGGGAAATATCATATAAAAAGCAAAAGAACGGATTCAAAATAAATATTGATAAGGAGCTAATTTTCCCGCCGCTGCAGATATCCGGTATCAAACCGGGCGACAAATTCAAACCGCTGGGACTTGGCGGGACAAAAAAAGTAGGAGATTATCTGACAGATAAGAAGTGCCCTCGGCACATCAGGGATGAAATCCCGGTAATAAGGGATAAAAAAGGAATTATCTGGTTGGTCGGATATGAAATATCAGACCGGGTTAAAATAAATAACAAAATTAAAAAGGTGTTGGAAATTGAATTCATCAGAAGAAAAAACGATGGACGATACCCGCAAATTTGAGCTTATCTATTCGCAGGATAAAATAGCTCGGCGGATAAAGGAACTGGGAAATCAGATATCCCAGGATTATAGGGACAGGGAACCGGTTTTAATCGGAGTCTTAAAAGGCTGCATTTTATTTTTTGCCGATTTAATCAGGGAAATATCTATTCCGATAGAACTCGAATTTGCCAACGCCTCCAGCTACAATGGCGGAATTGAGCCGGATGAGGATGTAGTAATTGGCGGTGGACCAAAAATTTCATTGACCGGCAGACATGTTCTTCTGGTTGAGGGAGTTGTTGACTCCGGTCATACCGCTGTCGAAATTATAAAAAAGATAAAACTTGAGGAACCAGCCTCAGTCGAAATGGTTTCTCTGCTCAATAAGCCAAAATGTCGAAAAATGCCTGTTGAGATAAAATATGTCGGATTTGAGGCCGAAGATTACTTTGTAATCGGCTATGGACTTGATCAGGGCCAAAAATATCGGAACCTTCCCTTCATCGGAAGGGTATTAAATAACGATAAATAAAATATTTTCTCATCTTTTGCCGATAATCTCTTATATTAAGGCAAATAGGAGTTTTAGTATTAATGAGTTTAGATAAAGACAATAAAAAATTTCCGATGAATCGCCCCGGACAGCGTAACAAAGGTGGCAAAGGTTCTCCCGACGGCAAAGATTCTTTCAGCTGGAAAGGTCCAATCCGCTCGCTCGGTTTCTGGGTTGTTATAATTCTAATTTCGATTTTTGCCTATAGCCTGTATACATCGTCCTCCAAAGATTTCGCCGAAATCACGTACAGTGAATTTTTGCAGCAGGTGGAAAATGAAAATGTTGTTTCGGTGACATTTATCGATCGTACGATTGAAGGACGACTCAAAGTCGAAACCAACTTCGTATCCGGTAATGTCTCCGGGAATTTCAGTAAATTTAAGGCGATGATTCCTTTTGATGATAATAATTTTAGCCTGATTAACCGCCTTGAGCAAAAAGGAATTGCGATAAATGCCGAAACAGAAGGACCAAACTATTTTACTATTCTAATATCAATTGCCCCCTGGTTTTTGTTAATTTTCATCTGGCTCTTTTTCCTTCGCCAAATGCAGGGCGGCGGTGGACCCAAAGGTCTGTTTTCTTTTGGAAAAAGCCGTGCTAAACTATTAACCGATGAACGTCCCAAAGTAACCTTCAATGATGTTGCCGGGGTTGACGAAGCCAAAGAGGAACTTGGTGAAATAATAGATTTCTTGAAGGACCCGGGCAAGTTCCAAAAACTCGGCGGCAAAATTCCAAAAGGGGCGTTGCTTTTAGGTCCTCCCGGTTCGGGTAAGACACTTTTAGCCCGCGCTGTGGCCGGTGAGGCCGATGTTCCATTTTTCTCGATGTCCGGTTCGGATTTTGTCGAAATGTTTGTAGGTGTCGGTGCCAGCCGGGTTCGTGATCTGTTTGAGCAGGGCAAGAAAAATGCCCCGTGTATTATCTTTATCGACGAGATCGATGCGGTCGGCCGTCATCGCGGAGCCGGCCTGGGCGGTGGTCATGATGAGCGTGAGCAGACACTCAATCAGCTTCTGGTTGAAATGGATGGTTTCGAATCAAACGACGGGGTCATTCTTGTTGCGGCCACTAACCGTCCCGATATTCTCGATCCGGCCCTGATGCGGCCCGGTCGATTTGACCGTCAGATTGTTGTCGATTCTCCTGATGTCAGGGGCCGGGAAGGTGTTTTGAGGGTCCATACCAAAAAGATAAAGCTTGGCGATGATATTGATTTGCGTGTTCTGGCTCGTGGTACACCCGGATTATCCGGAGCTGATCTGGCTAACATGGTCAATGAGGCGGCCCTTTTGGCCGCCAGGAAAGATGCCGATGCTGTTCGAATGGTTGATTTTGAGGAAGCCAAAGATAAGGTGATGATGGGGACGGCCCGGCGATCGATGGTGATTTCCGACGATGAGAAAAATATGATTGCTTATCATGAAGCCGGCCATGCTTTGGTCGCCAAATATTTGCCCGATGCCGACCCGGTTCATAAGGTAACAATAATTCCGCGTGGGCTGTCGCTGGGAGTGACACATTATCTACCGGTTGATGAGCGCAAAACCGCTTCCAAACAAAAACTGGAAACCATGCTGGTTTATGCGATGGGCGGACGAGTCGCCGAGAAAGTTGTTTTTGATATGCTTTCGACCGGAGGCTCCAACGATTTACAAAAAGCAACCGATATTGCTCATAACATGGTATGTCGCTGGGGGATGTCGGGAAAATTAGGACCGCTCACATATGGGCGTCGCGAAGAGCAAATATTCCTTGGCAAAGAAATCTCGCGGCAGCGCGATTTTTCCGAGGCGACAGCGCGTATCATAGATGAGGAAGTGCGGGCGATTGTTGAAAAGGCAGAAAAAACCGCTACCGATATTCTCACCAAAAACCGCGATAATCTCGACAAGCTCGCTATGGCTTTATTGGAGAAAGAAGTTCTCGACGGTAGTGAAATCGATGCCATAATTAATGGTTCGGGATCCGATGAGGTTCCAAAAGAGGAACCGGTGCCGAAGGTCGATGGATAAAGATAAAATTACCAGGGGTGTCCAGCTGATTCTGGAAGGAATCGGCGAGGATCCCCAACGCGAGGGGCTTAAACGAACACCCGAACGGGTTTTTGAATTCTACAAAGAGTTTCTCAGTGGTATAAAAAGCAAACCGGAGAAAACGCTTAAGCTTTACACTACTCCAAATAAAGACGAGCTAATTATTGTCAAAGATATTGCCTTTTATTCGATGTGCGAACACCACCTTCTCCCCTTCTTCGGCATGGCACATATAGCCTATATTCCTCAGGAAAATAAAATCACCGGTTTTTCCCATCTTGTTAAAATTGTCGAAACGCTGGCGCATCGTCCGACAGTGCAGGAGGAGTTGACTTCAAATATCGCCGACACAATTTTAAAAGTAGTTGCACCGAAGGGATTGCTGGTTATTATCGAGGCGGAGCATCTTTGTCTGACGATGATCGGTGTCAAAAAAACCGGTTCCAGGACAGTTACCTCGGCGATACGGGGCATTTTGCGTAAGCAGGCCACCCGCGCCGAAGCGATGTCATTGATAAATAAATAATTTTTCGGCCCTATATCTCCATTAATGTTTTTCCCGCGCCATATTAATGTCTTTCTTTCGCCATATCAATGTCGTTCCCGCGCCATATTAATGTCATTCCCGCGCCATATTAATGTCATTCCCGCGC
>CBFCZE010000191.1:0-4033 GCA_965602655.1 uncultured bacterium | reverse complement strand
CGTTCTAACCAAACTGAACTACAACCCCGGCTGTTCTATAAATTTTTCTAATTAGTCGTATCTTCTTAAGTTTCTTTTCTTTATATCTGGGCAGTACTGGACTCGAACCAGTGACCCCCTGCGTGTAAGGCAGGTGCTCTAGCCAACTGAGCTAACTGCCCGCGATATCAAATCATCAACTTTCAGCCGTGACATCTTCTGCAGGAGCCACTTCCGATTTCCCTTTAATAATAATTGAAATCGGAATCAGAACACAGTAACCCAACACTAATAAAATCGGGGCAAGTGTGATTGATCCGGCCGAAAGTGAAATATATCCTACAATTATTACCAGCAATCCTATTGCAAACAGGATATAGTTTCTCGGCCCAAACGGCCACTCGAACCCTTCATTAGCTGTCTTTTTTTCTTTCTTAACCATACTCTTTTCAACTATTTTCAGCGTCCCATTATAATCAAAATCGTTTTGTTGTCAAGCCATTTATAATCTGTCGGCGACAATTAAATATTTCCTGATCATAATCTTATACCCGGATACGGCTTAGAATCTCAGAAAATCAAATATTTATTATAAATAAATCAAAGCCTATACCCATTATTGACTTATCATCCCAAAAGTCTTGAAAGCAATCCCTTTTTTCTCTCTTGTTTATCAATATCGTGGGCATTTATTTTATTCGACAGGTCAATCATCCATTTACGCTTGATAGATTGTATAATCTTAAGATCTCCCGGCGCGATTTTTCGCAGATAGTATCCGGAATCATACCAGGTGGTTTCCTCATTCTGCCTGCACCAGCGGCATTCGGCGAAAAATCTGATTTCATCCTTGTCCGTAATATTTTCAGGTATCGGCATCCGGCAATTATATACTCTGGAAGTTTCCATTGGCTGTTCGCTCATAAGTTTAAATCCGCGATCCGATAAATTGATAACCTGCCCGATCGGCAGATTTGTTTCTATATCATAAACAAGCAACGGATCGGTGGCATCTCTTCTAATTGAATCTCGCTTATCCGACATTATTTCACCTCAATTTCATCTGGCTCGCAATTTTAGCCGGATTTTGGTATACTCGCCAAAACCAGGTTCATTATATATATATCGGGCAATTTGACTTAATTTTTAGAATTGTTTGTAATTTATTTTGTACCATCTGTTTACAGCGATTTAGATTCGTCTTATCATTTTTTAATTTTCGCACTACCACCTTTGTGGTAAAACTGTTTTTCACTCCACAATTAAATTACTTATGTATATAAAGGTGTGGAAGGAAAGAATATTGATTTTGTGGTAATTATGATATTTTTGCCACAAGACCATACTTAACGAACGAAATAATCATTGACAAAACTGCCTATTCTGCTATTTTACAATAAAGATATATTATTTTGAATTACCTCGAAGAAATTAATATTAACTTAACGTAAAGGGCGTATTATGCGTAGAAATAGAATTTTACAGACAATATACCTGGTGTTGATATGTTGGGTATTTCTAATTATACCAGTTGACGCACAAAATGGCCGTTGGGTCGAGTATTCTCTTGATGGTTTCGACGCCGGTTCCCCGTTGAATACCCGTGGTGACGGATGTCTGGGATATACCAGAGACCCGTCCGATAGACTCTTGGTATTTGATATTAATGTGCACAACTGGTTGGAGATTTCTCTGGAAACACAGCAATCATTTATGGAGTTTACAACCGAGGGGCAGATAGTCTTTGCAATTGGAGATAATCTTCTGTTTGGTTACAGTGCGATTACGCAGACATGGGATACGCTTTCCTATACGGGTGAATATATGGAAGGCGGGGATTACTATTACGATTGCGGAGATTCTCTCGCCTATTTTGTAACAAGAAGTTATATGTATGTTTTCGATGCCGCTCTGGGTTACTGGCAATATTATGATTATTCATTCACATCAGAATTAGGTTATGGTTTAAGCTGGGTGAAAAACGATTATGTGGCTATGGTATTATCAAGAGATAATCCCGACCAGCCCAAAAATGTTGTCTACAGCTCGCACACCCACAGTTTTAATCAGCTTGAATATGGTATTGGAAGACCATATCCGTTAACAGCACATGGATTCGCCGGATTATTCAATATTGAATATAATGGCGAGGATTATAAACTGATAGGTTATAGTGCAATTACAAACACATTTGATATTGTGAATTATTCCTGTGGTGAGGATGAAAGTTCACGAGGCGGCACGATGGCTGGGGCATTGCCGGCGGATAAGTTTACTGTTATGGCACAGACGTTTAGAGCAATCGTTCCCAATGAATCGGTAACCGCCAATTTTTATGGTTTTGATACCAGGCGGGGAAGCTGGGATCATACGATTACTTATTTCGATTGGGATATTGATCATTACTATGGCGGGTGGTATCAATCCGGCCAGTTTGCGTTTGATCATTCGCTCTATACCGATGATAACTCATTTCATATATTCTTCTATAGCGGTATCGACGGCCAGTTTCGCGATTTTTCCACGGGACTAATTTATAAAAGCACAACCAGTTCGTTCGGCGGCGGAGGAACGGTGTTTTGCGTTTTTGACACGCTCCACGCATGGGGGTATGATGTCGCCGGTGACAGAGGAAATAACCTCGATTTTGCTCTGGATAAAACAGCTAATTTTGAACGAGGTGAAGATTTTCTGACTCTAACCAGATGGAGCACAGACTCAGAAACGATGATTACCTATTTCTACAACGGTAATACCAATCAGTGGTCCTCGGTTGTTCTTCCCGAAAACAGAACCACCGATGGAACAATAACGAGCCATATGTATATGCATCGCGGCTACCCCGAAAATGAAACAATATTTTACTCATCCTATCAAGATAAAATAGTCAAAGTTGATTTCACCGACGGCCTGTCTGTGGATTACAGAATTCGGGATGGTATGGCTTATGCCGGTTCGGATGAAAAATCGGTTCTTTTTGATGGTTTTGACGGTCAGTTCTATGAATTTGATTTCGAATTTGACAAATTTAGTCTGGGAACAAACTCCGGTATCTTTTGTGATATGGACAACGATATCTGGTACGGCTACAGCGCCTTATCAAAAAATCTTACAACCTTGGAAACATCCGAGGAACCCTACTATTGTCTCGACACCGGCTATGTCGGTATGGTGACCGTTAACTATTTCAATAAGTGTTATGCCTATAACGGACTCGGCGATGGATGGGTCGAATTGATTCCGGAAGGTGATCATGTTTTGGCTTTACTCGGGAAAAAGACTATTTTGATTACACGGTCTGACCGCGTATACGCCTTTGATCCGGAAGTCAATTCTACTGATATAATCGACAATGACAATATTTTACCCGTGGAATATACCCTATCTCAAAATTACCCAAACCCATTTAATCCGACCACTGAGATCAGCCTGGCACTTCCTGTGACCTCGAATGTTAAATTAGAAATCTTCAATATTGTAGGCCAAAAAGTGATAACACTATTTAATGGGCAACTTGAAACCGGTAATCATGCATTCACCTGGGACGGTAGAAATTCCGCCAGCGGTATTTATTTCTACCGTATGCAAACTGATAATTACTCTGCGACAAAAAAGATGTTATTGTTGAAATAGAAAAAGGCAGGAGTTGAGAACTCCTGTTCAGCTATACTTTCTCCAATTGAAATTTATTTGTCCATTGACAATTATAGAAGAAATAGTATCTTTTATTTGAGAGATAAATTGAACAATTATCCCCGCTTTTCGTCATAGTTTTAAAGTTAATATTCAGGGGGAGGGGAAATGAAGAAATCTGTTAAAAGTCTTATTTTTGTATTTATTGCGATAATATTTTCAGCTACCGGTATTTTTAGCCGGGCAAATTATGAAATTAATCCGATAATCCAAGACAATCTATCTGTTCCTATGTCTAAAGGCGATGAACTAAAATTGATATACCCAACAAATCGATTTCCGACCTTCTTTGGTTTTCAGTATACCGATGAAATAGCTGCGATGTATAGTTGTTATGGCAAATTCGGTATTACCGAATGGG
>CBFCZE010000190.1:0-4126 GCA_965602655.1 uncultured bacterium | reverse complement strand
GTCAGGGATCGGCCTGGTTTCGGTCAAATAATAAATAGGGGTGAATATATTATGCTGGAACAAGATAAACTGGATAAAATCCAAAAGTATCTGAAAGAGGAAAAACTCGATGGCTGGCTGATGGCCGATTTTCATGCCCGCAACACCATCGCTGTGGAGTTTTTAAATCTTTCGGCTCATCTAACCCGCCGCTGGTTTTATTTTATCCCGGCCGAGGGAGAACCGGTCGGATTGATTCATACCATTGAAAAAGACCGCTTTCTGGCGCTTCCGGGAAAAAAGATATATTTTTCATCGTACAAAAAATTGGAAGAACAGCTACCCGGAATTTTAAAAGGCGCCGGTAAAATTGCGATGGAATATTCACCGGGAAATCGTCTGCCGTATATCGGACTGGTTGATGCCGGGACAATCGAACTGGTGAGACAAACCGGGGTCGAAATTGTACCATCATCAGATATCGTCGCCTGTTTTCAGGCGCGGTTGAATGAGAAGCAGGTCGAACTTCAAAAGGAAGCGGCTGTTTTAGTCAATAGCATCAAAGATGACGCCTTCAAGCTTATCAGAGAATACCTTGAAAAAAAGCAGTCGATAAATGAACGGATTGTCGTCAATTTCATATTAAAACGATTCGAGCAGGAAAATATGATAACCGATTTTCCGCCCAATTGTTCAATTGATAGCAATATCTGTAATCCTCATTACGATCCGATGGCCGAGGAACCGTCGGAGATAAAGATCGGCTCATTAATCCTGATTGACCTCTGGGCCAAATTCAATCGCCCGCAGGCGGTTTATGCCGATATTACCTGGATGGCCTACGCCGGGGAAACCGTCCCCGAGAAATATGCCGAAGAATTTAAAATAGTAACAGACGCTCGGGATCAGGCGATTAAATTTTTGTGGGATAAGAGCAGTACCGGTGCGGTGTATGGTTATGAAGTTGATGACGCCTGCCGGGCGGTTATAACTAAGGCCGGGTATGGAGAATATTTTTTCCACCGAACCGGACATTCTATTCTGGAAAGTGTGCATGGTCCCGGCCCGAATATTGACAATCTGGAAACCGAGGATAGACGAAAAATATTACCGGGGCATCTTTTTTCGATTGAGCCGGGGATATATATGGAGAATTACGGCTTCCGCTCAGAAGTCGATCTGTTAATGACCGAGGATGGTCCCGACGTTACCACACAACCGATTCAGCAGGAGATAATTCCGCTGTTAAAATAATATGTACTTTACCGCCCGTATGTTACAACGAGTGGCCGACCGCTACGGTTACCCGCCGGTGATTGCCATGAACACACCGGTTGATGAAGAGGAGTACAATTTTATTCGCTCGACTCAATCGTATGGGCGAAATCATGATATTACCCTTTATATATTCAAAGACAATAAGGTCATTGTTAACGCCAAGCATCATTATCCGGATGGGTTGTATCGGGCGCCATCGGGCGGTTTGAAACCGGGTGAGGATTTTGAAGAGGGTGTTTTTCGTGAAGTGTACGAAGAGACCGGAACCAAAGTAAAACTCCTCAGGTATATCCTGCAGGTGAATGTGTCATTCAGTTTCGGACGTAAATCGATTCCGTGGCGAACACATGTTTTTACCGCCCAATATGTTTCGGGCAAAATCGAGCCGACCGATCATCGTGAGATAAGAGAAACACGGCTGGCTGAGCTGGCCGAATTCGATGAATTCAAAAAAATTATCGCCGGAATGGAATCGGGCGGTCTGGCTTATCGCGCCCGTTTGCACGAAGAAGTGGTAAAGCTATTGTAGGCAGTATGATTGGCCTGGTTCTCACTGTTAACTGGATATAAATAATAAAAATAATCGACAAGAAATTTAAATTGCTATAATAGTGTGAAGGGATTATTGTTTTGATGGATTCAACAAATGCAAAACAGCCAGATAATTCGAGTGCTCCATATCCGATTATTGATCTGCACTGTGATATACTTCATTATCTTGCGGCCACTCCCAATGCAAATCCAAATAACAAAGAAGATATTGGCTGCGCAATTCCATACTTGCAGGATGGCAATGTAAAACTGCAGGTTACGGCTATTTGTAGTGATTCCAGTAGTTCCGGGGTGGCCGGGGCCAAAGCTCAGTGTTACTGGTTCAATCGTTTACTTAATGAGTATGGAACTGCCTTCGATGAATTATCAAACTCCGGTCAATTATCGCGTATTGCTCAGTATCCCAAGACATTTATAATTGCCAGTATTGAGAACGCATCCTGTCTTTGCGATGAAGATGAGTCTTTGAAACTGGCTTTTGAGCGGCTTGAATATTTTATCAAAGAAACGAAGCGGCTACTATATATTTCGTTGACTCATCACGGTGAAAATCGGTTTGGGGGCGGTAATTCAACTGATATTGGCCTCAAAGATAATGGTCGAAAATTGCTTGACTACATAAATGAAAAAAACATTGCCGTCGATTTATCGCACACCAGTGACAAGCTTGCATTTGATATTATTAACCATATTGACAAATTCGAATTGAATATACCAATTATAGCAAGCCATTCAAATTTCCGTTCAATTTATAATCACCCCAGAAACCTTCCCGATGAATTAGCCCGTGAAATTATCAGGCGAAAAGGATTGATTGGTATGAATTTCCTTCGTTCTTTTATTAATCCTGATGATGCCGGCACTCTGAAAAAACATATTTTGTATGGCTTTGAAATTGCGGGCGAACAGGCGATCTGTTTCGGGGCCGATTACTTTTATACTAAGTGGCACCCGGATAAAAGCCGGGTTCCATTCTTTTTCAGTGAGCATGAGCATGCCGGCAGATATCCGCAAATCCTTGCGTTACTTGATGAGGATTTGAGTAGAACCCAGCAAAAAGATTTGGCTTATAGAAATGCCTGTTGTTTTTTTGATAGAATATGGCAAGATGATTAAAGGTGTCGGTGTCCTCCGATTTTTCTGAATATCTGTCTTATTGGATGGTATATTTTTGGGATAGATAGTACTTAAAAAATCATTCAAAACAATTTTCAGATAAGTTGATTTTCTATCAAAAAAGAATAAATCAGTGAGGCCATGTAATCAAGTCCCGACGATGAAAAATGGATGCCATCCCCCAGAAACAGACAATCGGGATTTTTAAGCCGGCTTATTATTTCATCTGAGTCAAGCAAATAAGCTTTTTGATTTTTTGCGATATTTCTGATGACTTCGTTATATTCCCGGTGTTTTGTAATGACAGAATTTTCATTCACCGCCAAACCGGAATTTATAATGTAATCGGGTACGCCGCTATTATAAAATGAAGTCGGAGTGGTGAGCAGAATTGGTTTTGTGCCGCAATTTTTTAACTCTTCGGTGATAACAAAAATATTATCTCGATATTTTTTTATTGGAACGCGGACAATGTCGGATGATTTTTTTTGATCTGTTTTGAAAAGAGGGGCTATCAGTTTTCTGGCTAATTGTAAAATTTTTGAATGATGTGTTATCGTATTTGCTATGTAGCTTTTATTACTGGAATAATATTCATCATCTTTGTTATTAGATGTCAACCAGTGGTCGTTCCAGCCATAACAGATAAAGGCCAGATCGGCCTCAAGAGTCTTGGCATATTTTTCTACCAATTTCTTGCCCTGAAATGAGCTGTAGCCGGCTATTGCAAAAACCAGACACTCAAATTTAATACCAGGATTCGTATTTTTTTCTTTTAAACTCTGTTCCAAAATCCAGGCATAATTCTGCTCGATGCAGGAGTCACCGAAAAATAGTATTCTTTTTGTATTAGCCGGTTTTGGGGTAACAACTTCCGGACCATAGAATCCATAAGCGTTAACGCCCGGTTCATTACTTGAATATTTCCACATCAATTCTTTATCCGGAATAAAAAATCTGGAGAATTTGGACTCCAAATTTCCATAAGTAACACCCGGATCGTAATTGAAATTTACCAGACGAAGAAACAATTCCGGAACGACAATAAGCAGGTTTAGCATTATAAAAACAACCAGCCATTTACGGTCGATTAATTTTGAAACAGACGACGTTTTATTAAAGAAAGGAATAAACGATAAGACAATCGGCAAATTAATTAGAATCAGAATCGGAAAAACAACTCTGCAGACAAAAATAAAAG
>CBFCZE010000189.1:0-4139 GCA_965602655.1 uncultured bacterium | reverse complement strand
ACTACAACGGGATGTTTCCATGTTTCTTGGGAGGGTTTTCGTCTTTCTTTGACTCAAGCATCTGATAGGCACGAATCAATCTGGCCCGGGTTGTTTTTGGTTCGATAACATCGTCAACATACCCGCGCGCCGCGGCTGTGAACGGATTGGCAAACTGCTCGCGAAACTCCTCGGTCTTCTTTTCCAGTTCGGCCTCAGGATCTTTGGCTTTGGCAATATCCTTTTTGAAAATAATTTCCACCGCACCCTTAGGGCCCATCACCGCAATCTCGGCAGTCGGCCAGGCATAGTTCATATCGCCGCGAACATGCTTGGAATTCATAACATCGTACGCCCCGCCATACGCCTTGCGGGTAATGATAGTAATTTTGGGAACGGTCGCCTCACAGTAAGCATAAAGCAGTTTGGCGCCGTTCTTGATTATTCCGCCGTGCTCCTGATCAGTGCCGGGGAGAAAACCGGGGACATCCTCAAAGGTCAGAAGCGGAATGTTAAACGAATCACAGAACCGGATAAACCGCGCACCCTTAATCGATGAATTGATATCCAGACATCCGGCCAGAACCGATGGCTGATTGGCGATAATTCCGATCGTCCGGCCGCCCAATCTGGCAAAACCAACGATTATATTCATCGCAAAATCTTCGTGCACCTCAAGAAACTCGCCGTCGTCAACAATACCAAGAATCACTTCCTTCATATCGTACGATTTATTGGAATCTTCCGGGACAATGCTATTGAGCTTTTCTTCCTCGCGATCCAATGGGTCGGTGCACTCAATCATCGGCGGGTCTTCCAAATTATTCAACGGAATATAACTATACAGTTTACGAACCATCTGTATTGTCTCGGCTTCGTTTTCGCAGGCGAAATGCGCCACACCCGATTTTGAGGCATGCGTTATAGCGCCGCCCAGCTCTTCGGAGGTAACTATTTCATTGGTGACGGTTTTTACGACATTAGGTCCGGTAACAAACATGTACGATGTATTCTTGACCATAAATATAAAATCGGTTATGGCCGGGCTGTAGACCGCTCCACCGGCGCATGGCCCGAGGATTACCGATATCTGTGGAACCACGCCCGAGGCCAGGGTGTTGCGCAGGAAAATATCGGCATAGCCGCCCAGTGATACAACTCCCTCCTGAATTCTTGCCCCGCCGGAATCATTAAAGCCAATCACCGGCGCCCCGACTTTCATTGCCATATCCATAATCTTGCAGATTTTTTCGGCATGTGCTTCGGATAAGGAGCCGCCGAAAACCGTAAAATCCTGCGAAAAGATAAATACCTGACGGCCGTCGATAGTCCCGTTACCGGTTACGACGCCATCGCCGAGAAACTTTTGCTTCCCCAGTCCAAACGCCTGACTGCGATGGGTGACAAACATATCGAACTCCTCAAACGAACCTTTATCGAGAAGCAATTCGATTCGTTCCCGGGCCGTTAGTTTGCCCTTCTTATGCTGCGATTCGATTCGATCGGGTCCGCCGCCCAGACGCGCCATTTGACGCATCTCCTCAAGTTTCTTTAATTTTTCTTCAAGTGACATAATTTGCCAGACTTATAATAAATTTAAATATTTTTTTAAATTTTTGGCTGTTATTCAACCTTATCCACAATAGTTTTGTGACCTTCCTCACGAATACGTCCGAGACCGATTTCTATGTCATGATCGAAAGCGATAACCATATTTTTTGCAATTAGCCTTTTAAGCAGCTCTCTTTTCACTTTCATTGTATCCAGCGGGAAAAGGTCGGTTGATGGTACAAACGGGACTCTTATATGATGCTCCGACGGTATAATGTCGGCATAATAAACGACCGTAGTACCATCCGACTCGGCTTCAAATCCCTGATGCCCCCTGGTATGCCCGCCGGTTTTGACGGCTTTGATGCCGGGCAATAATTCTTTGTCGCCATTAATCAATTCGAGCTGCCCGGCCGTTTCCAGAACTTTCAGTCGTTCCGGAATATAAACGGCGGCGGTTCTTTCATCCGGATTGATAGCATCCTCCCATTCATCCTGCTGGACAATATAGGTCGCCTTTGGAAATCTCGGTTTCAAACCGTTTTCTGTCCGGGTAACAGCTCCGCCGGAATGATCGGTATGGAGATGCGACAGAAAGACATAATCGATATCCTCCGGGGCAATTCCAAGTTTCTTCAGACCGCCTTCGATATTTGTTTCGCCGGTGGCGGCATAAATTTTCTGCTCCTTTTCGGAAATGACATCACCTAGACCGGTATCAAACAGGATATTTTTACCGTCCGCTTTTAACAGAAACAGATTAGCCTGCATCGGTATCAGATTATTTTCATCCGACGGTAAAAGATTGCCCCAGATTTTTTTCGGAATGACACCGAACATCGACCCTCCGTCGAGCCGAAATTTCTGCTCGACGAAGGGTATTATTTCAAACGAACCGAATTTCATTTTTACCTGAGATAATTACCGGCAATAACGAGGCGCTGCACTTCGGAGGTGCCTTCATAGATTTCGGTTACTCTCTGGTCACGGTACAGTTTTTCAATAATCGAAAACTCACCGATATAACCGTAACCGCCGTGAATCTGCATCGCCCTGTCGACACAGAAGCGGGACGCTTCGGTGGCATACAGCTTCGCCTGCGCCGCTTCTAATGAAAAACGTTCGCCTTTATCCTGAAGTTGTGCCGCTTTGTAGGTCATCAATCGGGCGGCTTCCACCTTACAGGACATATCGGCAATCATCCATTGAATCGCCTGTAGTTTGGCAATCGGTGAGCCAAACTGGACACGCTCCTTGGCATATTTGATTGATTCATCCAGCGCCCGCTGGGCAATGCCAACGCCCTGAGCGGCCACACCGACCCTGGCGCCATCGAGGGTGGCCATAGCATAACGAAACCCCTTACCGGTTTCACCAAGCTGATATGAGGTCGGGATACGGTAATCCTTCAATTCTATTCGTCCGGTTGTAGCGGCCCGCATGCCCATTTTGTGTTTCAAGGTAAAGCCTTCGAATCCGGGTCTATCAGCTTCTACAATAATGGCTGAAACTTTTGGCCGTCCTTCGCCTTTGTCACCGATTTTGCAGAACAGTACCGCAATATCGCAGGCGTCGCCATGCATAATAAAAAACTTCTCGCCGTTTATCACAAATTCGTCACCGTCAATGATTGCCACCGTTTGTTGATTGGCGGCATCGGAGCCGGCATTTCTTTCAGTCAATGCAAACGAGGGAATCAGTTCGCCGCTGGCGCATTTGGGGACATATTTTTTCTTCTGCTCTTCGGTACCGAAGGCAAAAATCGGGAACGTGGCCAGTTCCGGGACTGCCGCCAGAAGCGACGTCGGCGCATCATAGTAGGCCAGCTCTTCAATCAGAGTGATATATTCAATGTTGGAATATCCGCCGCCGCCGTACTCTTTCGGCATTACAAAGCCGACCAGACCGGCTTTGGCCAGTTTCATATAATATTCTTTGGGAAAAGCCTCTTCTTTACGATCAATCTCCCTGAAAACAGGAACAATTTCCTTTTCGGCAAATTCTTTGACACGGTCCCTGACCGCCTGCTGCCTTTCATCAACGTTATATCTCATCTCTCCTCCTGAGAATTTAAATTTGTCCGAAAATAAAAATCGGACAAATCCAATTTAGTTACATTATTTTATCTTCCTTCTTTTTACCAGCCCGTTCGGTCACAGCAGTACGAACATACTCGACTGTTTCTTCGGTAGTGGCGCCGGGAGTAAACAGCTTGCTGATCCCGCGGCTTTCCAGCTTTTTAATATCTTCTTCCGGAATAATTCCGCCGCCGAAAAGAATGGTATCACCGATACCCTTTTCTTCCATAAGCTTTTTAATTTCGGGGAACAGTGTCATATGCGCCCCGGATAAGATTGAGACACCAATGGCGTCAACATCTTCCTGCACGGCGGCATTAACAATCTGTTCGGGGGTTTGCCGGAGACCGGTGTAAATTACTTCGAATCCGGCATCACGAAAGGCCGCCGCGATAACTTTGATACCACGATCATGCCCGTCAAGCCCCGGCTTGGCCAACAGTATTCTAATTTTTTTGTTTGTCATCTTATTTCTTTATTTAAAATATATTCTTATCTGAATTTCAAATCAAATAAACGGTGGTTCGATAT
>CBFCZE010000188.1:0-4146 GCA_965602655.1 uncultured bacterium | reverse complement strand
AAGTTAACTTTTTAGAGATGTTTTTCTCAAAATCCCAGAAGTATATTTGATCGCTGGTATCTTTATCCGATTCATAAATTATCTGCCTGCCGTTTGGTGACCATATCGGATTCCATTCGCTGGATGTTCCATTGGTTATTCGCGCTTGTTCAGAACCATCGCTGTTCATTTTCCAGACATGTTTTTCGGAGCTGTTTGAATCCAAATCATAGGTTTCTACGGTAAATGCAATCTGCTTACCATCGGGTGAAAATCGCGGAGTACTCACCATCGGGTATGAATACAAATCGTCAAATTTGATATTATCCGCATGAATTGTTTGAAACAAATAAAAAAAACAGAAAAAACATGTAAATAGAATATGCAAATACCGCACCTGATACCTCCGACTAATGTCTAAATATATTCTTATAAAATAAAAATAAACAAATTTGATATATAAAAAGCAAGGCAAGTCTACGGGGTCTCTGCCGATAATAAAAATATTATTTTATCCGGTTGATAAACGATTTTAGGTGGATTTTACTATAAATTTATTTCATGGAAATATTATCCAAAAAAACTTCGAAATTAGGATAAATTTCGTATTTTATTTCGACAAACAAATTTAATATAATATCCGGCAAAAAATAGCCGGTCGTTTGACTACAGGAGATAGGAAATGAAAAGGTATATGTTCACCCTGGGGGCGTTATTCGTTTTATTAATTTTATCACCGACAAATAAGAACTCAATTTTGGCTGAAGAAACTTCAAAACAAGAGTATTATTTTGTCGATTTGGACGGCGATGGATTCAATGATAATACCTATGATTTTGAAAATAATAGATTTCTCGAAAAGGATAATCTGAGCCAAAAAGAAATTGAATCAAAAACTAAAAAGAATTCTAAAGGTTTTGTTTCATTTGATTTCGGATTGAATTCGGATGTTTCTTTATCTCTTTCCAAATCCGAAAGATTTAAGCTTGTGAAATTCTCTGCCCGAACTCTGGATAATTGCCGGGGAGAATCTGATTCTGACTTTAGTGGTGATTTTGGCGGCATTAGTGGTTCCGGACAAGCCGGCGGATGTGTCGGCGGGGTCTGCATCGCAAATTAAATTCGGAGTATCGTATGTATTATTTATTTATAGGAAAGATTTTAAGTGCAGCTCTAATTTTACTAACTGCCTTTTCGGCGATGGCAAATCCGCAAACAGGCAAAACCGATTATTATAATCCGCTTGATTTCAAACTAGAATTCGGCCTTAATAACGGTTACACAACCAACCTGCTGACCGATTCATCAGATGTCGAAGATTCATATACGACCTCATCGGTTAGATTAAAACTCTATCCTGCCTCATCAATGGAAGTGATGTTATTCGGAGACTATACGTATTATAGCAAACAGCATAACCTGAGCAGCCTTCTGAAAGGAGTTGGTTTAACCTTTATTCCAACCAAACAAAATTCCCGATTTTCGGCATATTTATCAGGAAGTTTCAGCGGGCGAACTTATCGGGATAATTTAAACGCTTTTGACAATAACAATTTTAATTTGATGGCTTCATTTGGCTATCGCCTGGGTCGGACGCTGTCATTCAGAACCGGAATATTATTGGAATCAACGTCTTATTTGTTTTCCGACACTCCGGATAAAGATAGCTATGAAATTTTCGCCGGGACTAATTTTACGGTATTTGGTTCGAACAGCATTGATGTCGAAGGTGGTTATTCCAGTATGAAATTTTCATACATTCCTGATACCACCGGTCGGATGGATTTTAGTCCGACCGGTGATTATGACCATTTTCACATCAGGGGAGACTTAAATTCATTTTATATATCGCCGCGTTTTTCTCGTCCGATTGGCTCTAAAATTGGCCTGAATTTGACTTTTCATCACAGGAAATTCATTAATGGTGACGATGCCGTAGTTTTGGGATCGACTCTGAATTTCATATCTCCCTGGGGGAATATTTACGAGGGACAATCTTATACGATCAAACTGAAGACAATTATTGTTCCCAAAATGATTATTTCAAGCGGATTTGGCTACTGGAAGAAATCTTTCTTGAAAACTATGGTAAGAACGGATTACGCGGTTTATTATGCCGAAAAAAGATACGATGAACAAAACCGGTTCTTTGTTGTTTTGGAACATCCGATATATTTCAAAGCGGGCGGCGCATTGAAACCGAAATTACAGATTGATATTGTCAATAATAATACGACCACCTATTCTATGTTCGATTTATACGATTACTCCGGCTTCTCTATTATTGCCGGCCTGAGTTACGAATTTTGATTTGGGATTTGTTATCGAAAAAAACAGAAAGATTTTAATCTTGACAAATAAGATAATAGTTGTATACTTTATTGTTCTAATAATGTTAACGATTGGAAAGTAACGAATTACATACCATTAAGTAAATTACTAATTACCGGCAATATAAGAAGGATATTTTATGACAGAACACCTTAAATCATTCTGGCGACCGCTTTTTGTTATCACGGTATTGATAATATCCGCGGCATCTGCTTTGGCGGCAGCCAATTTATCTGTCAGTAAGGCAAGGGATTTTGATTCTAACTTACAGATGGAACATTTGGATAAAAAAGAGCAAAATTTCACCTCTACAGCTTCATCGAGCCGAACAGATGTCGATGGACATCTGGTTATCTATGTCGTTGAACCAACCGGGCGCTGGCTGGATGACGGAGAAACATTGCCCAAGAAAGACCCGAAACCTTTTGGCAATGCGGTTATTGGATATGCCTATGATCAGGATGTTTATATTAACGAAACGTTTGATTTAACTTTTGACTGGGATGCAGACGCCGCCGGGTTTGGTGATATCGAAGAGGGAAATATTAAGGTTGTAGCGGCGATGTTCAAAACAGAGGCTGTCGCAACACACTTTGTGGTAAACGGCAATGACGATCTATATTTTGATGCTCATCATTTAATTGCCGCGGCTGAGGCTACGCCCGGAAATCCCGGAAGTGATTATTCGGATGAAGACTATACTCATACTGTATTTATTGAGGAATCTGCGGCTACCTGGTGACCGGGCTGTCCGGGCACCGGGCGTGCTCTTATTAATATGGAAACCAGTGGAACCCTTAATTTTATTTATGTGACCCATGTTTGTGATTCTATTTATAGTACCGGCGGTTCGATGCAGCCATACAAAAACTATATGACCGACAGATACAATTTCAGGTATTATCCGACCTGTTATTTTGACGGTGGCCAGTTAGCATTTGTCGGCCCCGATGACAGAGTCTTTTTATATGAGGACTCTCTTGAGGCAGTGAGAGGTATCGCTGTTCAGGATATTGATTTTTCCGTTTCGATGGAATGGCTGGGATCCGCTCAGATTAGAATTAATGTAAATGTAGTCAACAATGAATATGAAAACTATCCGCCTGATGCACCCTCGACTCCATCCGGGACGGCGATGGGTAATGTCGATACACCTTACGAATTTACCTGTACCGGTACCGACCCCAACCGCCAGCAGGTTTATTATATGTGGGATTGGGGCGACGGCGACGTAACCGACTGGCTGGGACCTTTTGATTATGAACAGGCAAGCGTCCTGTCTCATACCTGGACGGCTCCGGGTCAGTATAATATTTCGGCTAAGCTGAAAGATATCCATGATGCTGAAAGTGACTGGTCGAGTGCCGGGATTATCGATATCTGGGCATGCGGCGACGCCAACGATGATAATAGTATCAATATTCTCGATATCGTCATGATGATTAACTACAAGTATAAGGACGGAGCGGCCCCGGTTCCGGTGGAATCGGCCGATGTTGACAACGACGGTTTTGTCAACATTCTCGATATTGTGGCGCTGATTAATTATAAGTACAAATCAGGCGACCCGCCCGTCTGTCCTTCTCTTTAGAATATCTTATTTGATATAAAATAAAAAAGGCCGATTCACTCCCGGCCTTTTTTTATTAGCCGAGTATTTAAAATTCTCCGTAACATATTCTCTTTCATATTAGTCCAACGAAATGGGTTCGTTTTACCGTTTTTACTTTTTCGCACTATCAATATTGTGGCGATTTTACTAATCGGTTGATATTCATGCGGTAACAACGGCAAAAAAAAGCATCAAAATGGCTTTGTTCCGTCATTTTTTGGTTT
>CBFCZE010000187.1:0-4233 GCA_965602655.1 uncultured bacterium | reverse complement strand
GATTTATTTTGAGATCAATAATTTTTTTGCGGAGATTAGAACGATCGACACCCAGTTGTCTTGCCGCGGCGCTGATATTGCCGTTATTCGCTAATAGGGCCTCGATAATAAATTGACGCATACATTTTTTCATCTGTCCGGCCAGAGTCAAATCTGCCCCGGTATCCTCTGATACATTATTGAATCCATTATTAAGATATGTGAGAACGTCTTCCTGCAAAATTATATCAGAATCGATTAAGACTATCAATGATTCAACCGTATCGAGCAACTCGCGGACATTTCCCGGCCAGTCATGGTTAATAAGCGCCAACATAGCCAATGAATCAAACCTTTTGGGAGTCAATCCCTGCTCAATGGTCAGTCGATCTTTGAATTTTTCGACCATTAATGGAATATCTTCTTTTCGGTCGCGAAGAGGCGGTAAGAATATTTGAATACCCTTTAGTCGATAATACAGATCCCGACGAAAATTCCCCTGCTTGACCAACTTGGCCAAATCTTTATGGGTGGCACATAACAATCTGATATCGGTTTTCCTTACCGTCGGGGATCCGACCGATTGATACTCACCGGTTTCAAGGACCCTTAATAATTTGGCCTGGGTAGTGATATCAAGGTCGCCGATTTCATCCAGAAAAATTGTCCCTCCGTCGGCATATTCAAACAATCCAATTCTATCACCTATCGCCCCGGTAAAGGCGCCTTTTACATGGCCAAACAGCTCCGATTCGACAAGATCGGGGGCTCTGTGATTACAATTGAAAATGGCCAGTCTTTCATCTTTGCGCCGGCTGTGACTATAAATCGCCCGGGCCACCAGTTCCTTGCCGGTTCCGGTCTCGCCGATTATCATAATTTTGCTGTTGGTTGGGGCAACCTTATTAATAAGACGATAAACTTCCTGCATTAAGGCTGTCCGTCCAATCAGGCCGAAATTTGATTCGGCATGAGTTGACAACATTTTATTATCTTTTTTCAGATGATAAGATTCAACCGCATTGCGAACCGAACGAATTAGTTTGGCAACCGACTCACCTTTCAAAATATAATCAAAAGGTTTCTCTTCCTGATCGATAGCATCTTCGTCATAATCACCGGGGTATCCGGTATGAAATATTACCGGGATATCCGGCTGTATGGTCCGTATTTCACGAGCCGCCGTTATTCCGTCAATCTTTGGCATTTTTATATCCATCACGACGGCCGCAATGGCATCATGCTGTTTAACGATTTCTATCGCCTCTTTCCCCGATTTGGCCGTAAGTGTTAAATAATTGTCTTTAAAGATATCTTCAAGCATCTCCAAAACATGAACGTCATCATCGACCAGTAAAATTGTATATGTTCTGCCCAAACTCATATTGTCAGATTATTCCAAATTATCGATATTGTCCACACTATTTGTCCCATAATTTCTTAAAGTTATTTTAAAGGTGGTCCCGGTTGCCGGTTTACTGTTCACTGAAACAGTTCCGCCGTACATCTCAATAATTCTTTTGGTCATCGCCAGACCAAGTCCGGTCCCGCCGTTTTCAGATTTTCTTGAAAAGAATGGTTCAAATATTCTCCCCAGATACTCTGCCGGAATTCCACGACCATTATCTTCAAAGGAAATATTCTGGCTATCTCCGGTGGACGACCATTCAATACTGATTTTTTTACTTTTCTTCCCATGCAGAGCGTCAAGACTGTTGAGAAGTAAGTTATTAAACGCAAGCAGTAATTGCCGTCTGTTTGATCTAATCTGACAATCGCCATCTCCGGATATACTAACCTGCACATTATTCTCTTTCAGGTGCAGTTCGTTGTTATTCAACAGCTCTTTTACAATCTCATTGAGATTGATCCGTTCGGGCATCAGCTCCGTATCAAGTTTGTTATAAGATGAAATAAGACCGGTAATGTCGGCCGCCTTTGTTATAGAACGTTCGGCAATGGCGGAATATTTTTTTACATCTTTGGGATTTATATCGTTTTTCCGGGAGTTTGTCTTTATGCGATTGAGCGAAGCCGAAGCTGGAAACAGTGCGTTGCGTATTTCGTGGGCAAAGGTTCCGGCGATACGCTTGGCCTGATCGATTTTTTCCATATTGATTGCTTTGATTTTATCTTCAGCGATTTTCCGTTCCGTAATATCTTCCGTTAAAATAACAATCCTGTCAACCTTGCCGGATGTATCCTTAATAGCATAGAAATGCTGTGAAACATACAGGGTATCCTTTCTCTTGGGATTGGGAACCCGAACATCCGGAACATGCAGATATCCACCCTCTTTATAAACACGCTCCAGCGAAGGGAGCCATCGTCCAAGATATTCATCACAATAATCGAATTTTAATTCAGCCCTCTCTCTGGTTTTAAATTCATTCATTTCTTCTTTAGTGTGGCCCCAGATATTTATCCAGGCATCATTTGCACTAAGCAGTCTTCCGGTATTGCTTCGAACCGAAACTCCTATTGGAGAATATTTGATTATGGCCTTGCTGAATGCTTCACTCTGAAGCAAAGCATCAGCCATCTTTTTGCGTTCGGTAACATCGCGGACAGTTATGAAATATGCCGGTCTGCCCTGATATTGAATTATTGAATTTGACGTTTCGCAGAGAATTTCTTTGCCATCTTTGGAAATAAGGGTCATTATAAAAGTTTTTGAAAGCGCTTTACCTGATTGTTTATCTTTTAGCCTTTGGAAAACTCTTTCCAAATCGTCTTTCAGAATCAATTTTATAAAATCTTTTTCTCCACTCAGTTCCTCCAGATTGTATCCAAATAATTTAACATGTGCCGGATTAACCAATATTATTCTGCCATCCTGAAAAACCGCAATCGGATCAGGGTTGGAATCAATCAGAATTCGGTATTTCTCTTCGCTTTCATGCAAAGCCTTATTTTCCGCATGAAATTTTTCCAGATATCTAATTTCACGTATTTTTTGTGTAACAATATCAACTATTTCTTCAAGAATCCGTACCGTTTCCAGAGTCGGCCGGTTACTATCGAATGGCGTATCCACCGACAGCCATCCGTCTATTTTATTCTTTTCACCAATGATTGGTACAAAAAGTTCATCGCCCGATCGCCATGATGAGTTACCGGCATTTTCAAAATGATCCTGGGCTATCCGTCTATTAATACTTGTATTAAAAATCCCGGACTCTTCAGGAACAAAATAGGAGTTGCTAACCCGAAATTTTTCCTGGGTCATTTGTTTTATTAATGCACCGCTTGGAGCTGGAGCGTTTTGGGCCGCTTCTACTATCTCCTTTTCCAGACCGACATACCCTATGTTGATAATCTCTTTTTTATCATTATGTAAAGTCTGAACAGCCCGTTCAAACAGGCCGGCCTCATAAATTGCTTTGCACCCAAGTTTCAAGCATAAATCGATATCTCCGGCATGCCTTAAATTATTAAGGAGTTCCAATCTGGCTTTCCGCAGAGCCTCGATCCGTTTCTGCCTGGTAATGTCGCGAATAACGGTGGCAATTCTTGTTATTTTTCCGTTATCTTTAATCGGGAATTTTCTCGTTTCCGTCATTATGGTTTGACCGGTAACCCTGGAAGTTTCTTCAGTAATAACAGTTTCCCCTGTATCAATTACCCGTCGATACTCCTCCCGAACATTCTCAGATAAGAATGGAAATAGTTCAAAGATTGATTTCCCAATAAAATCTATTCCGATATCTAATTTTCTGCACCATTGCAAAAAGGCTTCATTCATAAAAATGATTTTCATATCTAAATCGACGACATGTATCGCCTCATCAATAACATCAATAGTTGTACGATATAATAATTTGGATTGCCATAAGGCCTGCTCAGCTTGTTTCCGATCGGTAATATCTACATCTGTACCTATTAATTGAGTGACTTCACCGTCAGAATTCCTGATAGCCACGCCATGAGTAGCCATCCATCGGACAGAACCATCCTTATGAAGCATACGATACTCCGAAACATATTCCTGTGTCCGGCCTTCAATATGAGCCTGGGCGGCTTCCATAACTTCCTTGCGGTCATCCGGATGAATATAATCGCTCCAGATTGCGATATCATTTGGGATTTCGTCGTCCTCATAGCCAAGAATCTGCTTAATGATGGGATCGAGATAGAATTTGCCGGTTTTTAGATTCCAATCCCAAATACCAACTTTGGCGGCATCAGTCGCAAGTTCGTATCGGCGCTCATTCTCTCGCAAAACATTTTCTGCTTCCTTCTGTTCCGTAATAT
>CBFCZE010000186.1:0-4278 GCA_965602655.1 uncultured bacterium | reverse complement strand
TACTTTAAAACACATTCTAATAATATTTTTCATCATAGTCATACATTCGGTTAAAAGTTTGTATTGAATGTCTTGCATTATACAATTGGGCGCCAAAACCTCCAAAAAATTGACTCTCAAATAAACCATGTGGTATAAAATTGAGCCCACCAAGTCCCTGTGTTGGCCAATAATTTTTATGCCACTCACCTACCCATTTGCCGGGAGCTTCCTGAATTCCTACCCAATGCAAGAAACCTTTGCGAAAGTGTTTTACTTCTCCTGACAAATTTGGCATTGTATGAAGGGATTTATCCTGTCCAGTATGAAGCTAGGGAGTAATACTAACTTTGCCTCCTGATGGCATCTGAC
This sequence comes from uncultured bacterium, assembly GCA_965602655.1. Taxonomy (GTDB): domain Bacteria; phylum Zixibacteria; class MSB-5A5; order GN15; family PGXB01; genus JAAERC01. The sequence goes on along the minus strand of CBFCZE010000186.1, from coordinate 3,927 downwards.
CTGTTTCATCCGGAACATAATACCAAGAACCAACATTTTCGGGGCGATCCAATTCTCTGTATAGCTTTACCGATTCGTTATCTTTGCCCATAAGGAGCAATTGAACTCTGAAAGCATCCTGCATTACAGCCGCCCAACCGGTGGCATCTCCAATAACATCACCAACATTGCCTTCAAAATCTGCCCAATCCCATGAACCTGAATTTAAGTTAACGGCACCAAAACCAAAATTCATTTGCAAATCAGTTTGTCCACCTGATAAAATATTGAATCCTACTGAATTTGTCAAACTGCTTGCCGCCAGTCCGCCAATTTCTGTTGCGGCCGCTCCAATCTCTGCTCCCAATCCGGAACTAAAGCCGCCTATTGCCGCCCCACCTAACATATAGCAAGAGTAGGGCGGCAGTCGAAGACTCCCGCCATTCTAAATATCTTATTCACCAAAATTCATATCCCTATCTTTATAATTTTGCAATCCCCAGTCTTCGGGGTAATAATCCATAAATTCATGAATAGAACTATACTCCCAATTAAAAGGGCTTTTTACATAACCATGCTTGACCGGATTATAATGAATATAATCAATATGCCGGTTCATATCATTCTGATCTCTAATTATATGGTCATAATATCTATGTTGCCAAATAAAACCAGAATTACATTTAAGCAGGTTGCGATACGATTTTGAGAACGACAGCTTTATCCGCTTCATAATATCAGATAAATTATTTTCTTTGCAATCAAATAACGCATGAAAATGATCATTCAATATTACAAATGCAATCAAAGAAAAATTCAATCTTAATGAATATTTATTAATGGATTTGCTTAAAAGGGGATAATTGTCTTTAAGATAATCTTGTCTTTTATAAGTTGCTGAGGTTACAAAACAGTAATCGTTTTCTCTATGAAATCTTAATAGTTTTGACATAACAAAATATCGGCGGGAGTTTTATCCGCCTGCGGCTGATTTCAACTACCGCCCTACTCATAATAAACAGATAATTATTAACTTAATCAAATATATTATCAACTACGGGATTTTGAGATTATAAAAAGGCACTACCAATAAAATTTCGGGTACAAAATAAGATGCCGCCGTTTAACCGGCGGCACCAGTCTGGGAGGGACTATGTGTAAGGCACAATATTATACGTCTCAATTTTAAAAACGCCAATAAAAAAATCAATTTTTTTAAAAAAAATGTGACATTTTTTGTCACATTTAGCCTCCCGGTGTAAAAACGGCTGATTTTCAGGCCGAAAGCCAGCGATATCGGCGCCAAATCGAGAGAATCATCGCAAAACAGATTATAATAATGGCCAGCCATAAAAGATTTATTCCCGGCTTTAGAGCCACATCCAGAATTAATTGATCGACCGGTCCGGCCTCAGCCGTTCCGGGGAATGAGAGAACAACCGCCCCATCAGAGGCCAATATCTGCTCCACCTTGACTTCAAAAGGCTGATCCTCAAAAATCTTCAGCGGTTGACCAAAAAGACCATCCGGTCCCGAAATAAATAGCGGTTTCACCGATGTTTTTGAATCTTCGTATTCACATTCAAGCAAAACACCAATGGAAATGTCGCTCTCCTCCCCGTGAGAAGACATTTCAAAATCAATAAATTTAACCTCTATTCCTGCAATCTCGGCGGTCTCGCCTTTGGCAAGCAAAACCCGGCTGGAATCAGATAATTGCTGAATATCAAGCGGGGCCAGATAATAATCATAAAGAAGCTCTTTTTTGATAAACGGCTTTTTCATATAACCGTCCGATCGAGCCGAATAGTAAAACTGCGGTCGGGCGTCTATCATAGTCTCATCTTCACCGATCATTGTTAGAATAATTTCATTGTTGGCTTCCATCATCGACCCGGACAGGCCGTGATAGACAAAATCATAATCAAAAGCCAACTTGCTAATATCTCGCGGCAGGACAATTCTCTCTCCGGTCGAATAATATGAGGAAGCCAGAATTCCAACCAGCATGATACCGGTACCAAAATGAGCAAATTGGGCGGCTGTCTTGCCCATGCTTTTTGGGATTTTCCGGATAAGCGAGCCGACAAACACCCCGGAGACTGTCAAAGCGGCTCCAAAGAAGAATAGATTCGTCAGCGACCTGACACCAAATAGAAAAGCTATCGCAGCGCCGGCCAAACCGTAAATAAGAGCACCAAGTAATTGACGGCGAATAGTGTCATTGAAAAGATAAATTAATATCACGGTAACATAGATAAAAATCGTAATCCCAATCGCAATAACTACTTGGCCGAAAATCAGAGAAATAATTGCAGCAACAAGACCAATACCTCCGGCCAAAAACGGCTTATTTATTTTGCTTTTAACTCCATTTCCGAAACTCAGGAAGGGGCTCAATGTAAGAAACAGGCAGATAAGAATAGCCAGCGGCAAGGCGAATGAATTATAGGTGGCTATCTCAGCCGCAGCAGGATTGTCGCTTATATATTTAGTCAGAAACGGAAGTGATGACCAGAACATCACGATCGCTCCCAAAACAAACAGCAGAAACATCCCTGCAAAAAGAATAAACTCGCGTGAAAAGATATTGTATGTAAACGGTTTTCCGATCATCTCAGAATTGCGTCTGATAAAAAAGAGCCCCAGCGAAATCAAAATAAAACCGGCAATAAAACTTATAAGCACCGCATTGGTTCCAAGATCGACAAAAGAATGCACCGAAAAATCGGCCAGGACTCCCGACCGGGTTAAAAATGTTCCATAGACAACTAGCAGAAATATCGAAATTGTCATAAGAAGATTTGATCGCCGAAAGGCGCCTATTTTTCTTTCAATGAGCATTCCATGAATCAAAGCGATTGAGATAATCCAGGGAACAAATGATGTATTTTCAACCGGATCCCAGGCCCAATAACCGCCCCAGCCAAGTGTTTTATAAGCCCAGTACCCGCCCATGGCATTTGAAGCCAAGAGCAAAAATGAGGTTATCCCTATAATCGGGAAAGAAATTTTGAGCCAATCCGAATAGTCACGTTTTAATATTGCCGCCAACACCAGCGCAAAAGGTACTGCCGCAACAGCATATGCAACAAACATCATAGGCGGATGAATAATCATCCAAAAATCCTGCAATAACGGATTAAGCCCGGCACCATCAGGTGGAACCATACCGCTTGATTTAAAGGGCGAGGCAACCAGAAGCATTATCGACAAAAATAGATTAACCAGCGAATAAAAGGTCATCCCCCATAATTTGTACTGGCGTCCATAACGAAGAATTAACAGACCAAAGAAAGTACTCAGCATGAACCATAATAAGTAGGTCCCTTCCTGCCCGGCCCAAAAGGCCGAGAAAACATAATAAATCGGCAGATCGGTTGATGAATAACTGTACACATACTCAATGCTGAAATCATGCGTCAGAAAAAGATAAAAAAGCCAGACAGTAGCCATAGAAGCAAAAACAATCAATATTTTATAGGCTCGAACGCCAAGATCATAAAGGTTATTTTTGCCCAGAGCCGATATAAAAAAAGCCGCGCCTGACAGAAGAGTCATCGCGAACGCCAAAACAACTGCCAGTTCACCCGGTTGACCTGAGGTCATACAATACTCCTGATTTTATTCATCCAATCCCTGATATTTGGACGGGCATTTCACCAATAATTGCTCGGCCATAAAACCGTCAGGACCCGGTTTCCCGCGAACCAGCACCGATGTGGCCTGATCAAAATTACCCGGAACGACCCCGCCATAAATTATTTTCAAACGATCCGGATTGGCCGGATCAAGCGGCTCAAGATCAAAGATGGTAAAAGTAAGTTCTGAATTTTCGGCGTCATAATTGACATTATCAGAATCGATTCCGCCGACAACCTGAACGGTGCGGTTCGCCACGCGGGCTTCGGCAAATGAAACATATCTTACCGTTGTTTCCAAAAAGGC
>CBFCZE010000185.1:0-4313 GCA_965602655.1 uncultured bacterium | reverse complement strand
GGAATATTTTTCTTCCGTCTCCAGTAAGCAACCAACTGCGGCGTAACATTGCCAAGACGTTCGGCAATCTTCTCGTCGGTTTTATAAAGCTTCTGAAGTTGAATTAATTCCGCTTTTTTGGGGATTTTTCTGCGGAGCATACGGCATCAAATCCTCTCTTAAGCATTTTATAGGTGTCGTCCAAAGCAAACGAAACAACTTTAGTCTTGCCAATAACGGGCATAAAGCTGGTATCACCATTCCATCGAGGAACGATATGCATATGCAAATGATTAGGCACGCCCGCCCCGGAACCGCGTCCGAGGTTCATCCCGATATTCAGCGAATCGGGATTTAAAATCTTTTTTATAACTTTTACCGTCAAACGGGTCAATTCAAAAAACTCGAATGCTTCCGTCTCGGTCAATCTGTTCAGGGAACATGTATGTTTAATCGGCACAATCATGGAATGGGCCGAATTATATGGAAACCTGTTCAAAATTACAATCGTTTTGTCGCCGCGATAAACAATCAGGTTCTTTTTATCGTTTTTCCTTTTTATGCGATTGCAAAAGATACACCCTTTTTCCTTTTTACTCAGAATATATGCCCCCCTCCAGGGAGCCCACAGATATTTATTTACCATAACATTCTAATATAAGAAAACAGAGCCGAAATTTCAAACGGTTTATTGGGAATGATAATTAAAATTGTATATAAGACATAAGCAGTCAGAAATCGGCAATACCAGACAAAAAAAGGCAGGTGCCAAAACGACACCTGCCTTTATGTAGTCAAATAATTATTGGCATGCCGGTTCCGGGCCATCTTTATATTTGTAATTGATCAGATAAACAATATCCAAAATATTTACCAGATCATCCCGGTTTACATCAGCTGATACCATCGGATCGGGCGCCGGTCCGTCCTTATATTTGTAGTTAATCAGGTAAACAATATCCAGGATATTGACCAGTTCGTCATCATTAAGATCGCCACAGATAAAGGTCGGGCAATCGTAAGAAATAATATGGAAATCGTCAATTGCCGCTTCCACCCATGAGGAGCCATCAGTATCGGCAACCTCAAAGCGGATTTTCATTTGATCGGAAGATGGCACAAAATCCCCGGTATAGAAATTATAGGTAAACCAGCCGCCGGAGGCATTTTCTTCCGGGCCGATTGTTTTGGCCAAAACCCAATCAGCACCATTATTATTTGAGATGGAGACTGTCATTACATCCAGCAGAGGATTCGGTCCCACCGATGTATTAAACCAGGCCGCAAAAATTATTTCACCGCCACCGCCTTCTGAAAGATAAAAGGCGGGGGATTCAAGCCAAACCGAACCGTCATCAACATCGGAATCACCGGCGCTGTTTTCAGTCAGATAACATTGTCCGGAACCGTTATAATCGTCGGTTGGGTCTCCATAACTGCCGTCGCCGGCAGGATTTCCTCGTTCCCAATCGCCAGCGGTTGCCGTTCCGCCACTGGTCCAGCCCAGATCGGTTTCGAAATTATCATTAAATGTTTCCATCGACGCCACAGCTATAATTGGTTTATAGGCATCGGAAATCTCGGCCGGATCGGTCTTGGTGCCGACATACTGTGTCTCGGCACTAAAGTAATAAGTTAAGGGATACCCGCACTGAACATTCGGAAGTGTAACTCTATACTGATTGGTTCCGATATCTTCCATAGTTGTTTCAACATATTCGGCGCCATCTATAGAATAATGCAATCGAGCGCTTCCGGGAACCGGTGTAACACCCAAATAACCGGATATCGATACATCAAAGGTTGGTGGATTATCCGGTTCGACGGCATGCGGAGGTCCGTCAACATACTCAAATATTAGTGTTGGTTCCGGAACCATAACACGAACCGCATGCCACGCTTTAACTACTTCCAGCGTTGTCACCATGGTTGGATCAAGGTCATTTGCCGCAGCTATTGTCCCCAGGGCGGCCTCAAGATAGGTCGATGCCGGCGTCCAATAGAAGGCATTGGCACGATAGGCAACCTGAATGGCGCTTTCCACGCCGACACCGGTCACGGTGATACTATTATGGGTATCGCCATCGGAAAGAAGGTAAAACCATTTATTGCCGACCCCGTTATTGGTATGAACACCGCACCAATCATTATCGTCTGCAGGAACACAGTCATTAACTTCTATCCAGAATAATCCTTCGTAGGTATCGGGATGGCCAAACTGTGGGGGATTGGCAACATTTCGAACACCGGTTCCACTGACTATTCCATTTTCAGCAATAAACCAATCACCGGGATCCAGAGTATCATGTGCAAATTCATAGGCACAACCCATCATATCGGAGAACGACTCATTTAAAGCACCCGATTCTTTTTGATAAATCAACCCCGATGAATATTCCGTCACGGCATGGGACCATTCATGGGCAATGACATCGGGACATCCGGCCAGGGATCGCCAACCGGCACCATAGCTTAAGATCAATATCTGACTGCCCATCCAATAAGCATTATTATTTCCTTCTGCACTGTAATTAACGCTGGAGTACATCGAGGCGCCGGCATCGTCATAACTGTTCCGCCCGAAATCGTTTATAAGCCAGTCATACATTACGGCCGTATAAACATGCGCATCAACCGCCGGTCCCTGCATCATAGTTGAACTCCAGTTATTATCGCCATCAGTGGCGATGTCACCGGGTATCGATGTTGAGGCTTCGTATGTTTGAATCACATTACCATCCGGCATTTGGCCACCGTGGCCGTGAATATCATTATTGGCCTGACGGGTATAATCAATCATCTGATATTCGGTATCATTATACCAGGTATCAATATGATTACGGGGCTGACCCAATACCGAGTTGCCGGTTCCAATCGCCTCGTCGCTCATAATTCGATTGGCCTTAAAAATAACTGAACCGTCATTGGCATCTATAAAGTATTCCCAGCGACCCATTTTGGCTGTGGTTATTACGTAGAATCGCCAGCAAAGGTAATAACTATCGTTCCAGCGAAAAACAATCAGTTCCGGCTGATCCGGTGTTCCCGTTGCGAAAAAACTCTCAAGATCAGAAACCGCAATAGTCGCGGCGTCATCGGCCAATATTGCCGGTTTTATCCTGAGATTGATTTCAGACTCATAATTTCCATTTACTGTTTTAAGGACACCATCGGTTGAAAAATGAGCAATTAAATCACCGCCAAAAACCCTGACCCCGTTATACGATTGCCGGAAACGAACATGCTGCATCCCAATAGGGTCCTTATCAATACGGCTTGCTTTAAGCTCTGTTATCGGATCACTCATTTTAAAGCTGGTCCGATTGCTTTCAAAGAATTCCATCGCTGTGGCAACTTCATATCCTGAAGCGGCCCGTTCAGAAAGTGTCCCATCCACGAAATCAGGAATTCCTTTTTCATTTTCATGATAAATTCTGACTGACATATTGTCAGCTAAGACAATTTTCCCTTCAGATTTATCGAGCCTGGCGGAGGCGGTTGTAAAAATTGTAACAAGGAGAACAAACAGCGTTAAAAAGATCCTATGCATTATAGCTCCTCCAATATTAATGTGGTCTCCAAAATATATTGATGTTTCTTTGTTGCCGTATGTAGGGTTTATTTTACTTATCATTCGGATACCTGCATTATTAAACGTTTATAAATTCTAAAATAATAAGAGTAATTTAAAAACTTACATGAAAAGTGCAGAATCATATATTTCCATCCCACTCTCTTGATAATAGCCAAAACAAAAATGATAATACCTTACCTATTCTAAATATTTTGTTTCTCGAAATAAATATTTCTTGCATCCAAAACCCGGAATGCCATCTGATTCTCAAAATGTTACGTATAGTCAGAATATAGCGGAAATCCTGACAATTTAAGCGCCCTTAATGTCAGTAATTATGAAGTATTTTATATCAATTTATAATTAAACAAGCTTGTTAACACCAATCACTTTCGTAACCGGGCTTGTCGTCTTTCGCGATATTTCCATTATCCGATTTGAGCTTTGATTTATCTTTTTTCAACGAATCCCGAATATCCTTTATTTTCCCAAAAAGACCGGGGACGGCCTCGACCAGAGCATCCAACTTGCCCGGTTTAGCAGAAAGAAGCGATATTTTTTTCTCATCCATTATGATAAAGGCTGATGGTTCAATTTTGGCCGCACCGCCGCCGCCGCCGCCAAAACCTGATTGCTCGCCTTTTACACCCTGTCCTCCGCCGGCGCCAAAACCAAGCGATATCTTTACTACCGGAATAACCGTCTTTTCATTTACCGTAATCGGTTCGCCGACAACCGTTTGCGAGGTGGCAATATTTTT
>CBFCZE010000184.1:0-4351 GCA_965602655.1 uncultured bacterium | reverse complement strand
AATTTCGCTGCTCATCATACAACGATAGATCGTTCGAACACCACCGCAAGGGGGAGAACCCATTATTCCAGCCGCCAGTCCAGATCAAACTAACCAGTGTGGGCTCAGGATGATTGATTTCTTTATTAATGATTCATTATTTTTACATAACCGATAAGGGAAAAGCGATAAACAATCTATTTTAATCTCTGTAGTATACTGGGAGAAATACTAATATGTTTTTCAAATTGTTAAGTTCAAAGGATATGAAGACAATCGATGCATTGATTGATTCATATGGTGGTCCAAAATCTGTTAATGATAGAATCATTGAGAAAAGATCGTATGCGACCAGGAAAAAAATTGCCGCAGAAAAAGGTTTTGGCGATATGCTGGAAAAATCAGAGAACTACGTCAAAAATTTTCCAAAAGTTGAAGATTTTATTGCCGAAGAAAATCTGAAAGTAACTAAAGAAGGTGTTTGTACGACTCAGGTCTCCGGGTTTCAGGGCGCTTACGTTACTTTTGATTGTATTCGCCGTATTGCGGAAAATAGGTCTGTTCTCTTTCCGACCGAGATGATTTCGGTTGTGGCGCTAACCGAGCATTACGTTTATTCGGGTGATTTACTGACTACACTGGCAATGGCTGAAAATATTCTAAAGGCCAGTAAATTCTGTTCAACCAATCTGATTGGTATTCCAATGTCGGAGGAACGGTTCGCTCGTATCGAAAAAGTAACCGGCGATAAATTTGATCGCCGGGATTTGGGTGATGGCTTAAGCCAGTTAATACTCAAAAACATGGGGACAGCGTTTGGGAATTTTGGCGGCATTGAAGTTGGAGATAATAATCATTTGGTATATCTTGACGGTGTAACCAGAGCCAGTTTGGAAACGGGAAGCAACTTTTTCCTGAATCCAAGTTGGTCAACAATTGTGGCGGCTTGTTATTATGCACGTGAAATCCCAACAATGAGTTTTAAAATTTCGATGCTTCTTTCAACACAGAATACAATTCAATTCCGAATGTTACTTAATATTATGAAAGAATATCTTCGTGATGATGGCACAACACCAATTTATGAAATCAATATTGGCAATGCCGCCAGTGCCGAGACATTTATCGCCTGTGCGAATGAACTTATGGAATCGGGGCTCAGAGGTATTTCACTGGCGGCGCATCTGAGAATCAATCCCGATCTGGGAATGGCCGATTTCAACTGGACGGAAAACGCTTTTAGGGTTCTGGATGCCGGCTGTAATATCACTATTAAGTATGAAAGTGATGGCGAATCAAGACCGTATGATACGATGGAAGCTTATTTCCTGCCAGATGAAGAGAGAAACGAAAAAGCAGAATTGATTGGTGACGTGATTTATCATAAATCTATCCGATGCGACAAAGATGCCCGAGAAATAATGCGTCGCGGTCACGAGGCGAAATTTGCCGGTATAGCTTATAAGGATTAAAAGGAATGGCGGATTTAAATAATAAATGGGATGGGACAGTATATCCCGATATGATTCGCGCCCTTCCTGAAATAGATATCAATTTGGAGGGAATTCGAGGATGGCTACTTCAAAATGATACAAAACAGGCTGTTTTTTTTGATATTCAGCCGGCCAGCAAGGTTCCGCCGCATTCGCATTGTGCCCAATGGGGAATAATGCTGTCTGGAGAGATGTCTTTAACAATCGGAGAAGATACCAAAACATATCGAAAAGGTGATCAGTATTTTATTCCGGAGGGGATAATACACTCGGCCAAGTTCTTATCGAGAGTCAATGTGATAGATATCTTTGATGCACCGGATCGATATCAATTGAAATGACAAAAATACTTAATAGATTTTTAGGAGTAATACATAATGCGAGTACTGTTGATTGGATTTGGAACGGTTGGACAGGGTCTGGCCGAACTTTTTATTAAAAAAGAAAAACCGCTTAAAGAAAAATATAATCTTGATATTAAGGTTGTCGGTATAGGCGATATGCTTAAAGGAAGTCTATATAATTCAGATGGCATAAATCTGGAACAGGCATTAAAGGCGGTTTCATCAGGAGGTAAGCTCGATTCGCTGCCTGATCAATTTGATGGTGACGCTCTGGCTTTGATTAATGCGGCTGAGGCTGATATGATGGTCGAGGCAACCTACACTGATATCAAAACCGGTCAGCCGGCGACTTCTCACGTTAAGGCGGCACTTGACAAAGGGATGCATGTCACCACGACCAACAAAGGTCCGGTGGCGCTGTTTTTGCCGGAGTTGATCAAGCTGGCCAAAGATAAGGGTGTGGAATTTCTTTATGAAGGTACGGTAATGAGCGGTTCACCGATGCTTAATCTTGCCCGTGAAACTCTTGCGGGAAGTGATATCACCGAGGTAAAAGGTATCCTTAACGGAACGACCAATTATATTCTTTCTGAGATGGAAAAAGGAAATGGTTACTCCGAGACTTTAAAAAAGGCGCAGGAACTTGGGTACGCCGAAGCCGTTCCTGATGCCGATGTTCTTGGCTGGGATGCGCTGGCCAAGGTAACGATTATTGCCAATGCCATCTTCAATTCTAATAATAAGCCGGATGATTTCCCATGCAAGGGGATTACCGAGATTACTCCTGAGGCTATCGCCGACGCCAAAGAAAGAGGAAAACGATTTAAATTAATAGGCAAAGTCTGGTTGGAAAAAGGTGAGGTAAAAGGCTCAGTTGCTCCCGAAGGGGTTGATATTTCGCATCCGCTGGCCGGCGTTATGGGGGCAACCAACGCCATAACATATACGACCGATACTTTGGGCGATGTGACAATTGTCGGTCCGGGAGCAGGGCGGATTGAGACCGGTTATAGTGCTCTTATCGATATTATTCATGTTGGAGGAAAACAATGAAAATGCTGCTAAACGGTCAATGGGTTGATCGGGACGATAAAATAGATGTTATCGATCCTTTTGATAATTCGGTAATCGACACCGTTCCTGCCGGGTCAAAGGAAGATTGCGAAACGGCTCTGGCCGGCGCTGTAAAGGGATTTCAGATAACCAAAAAGATGACCGTCTATGAGCGGGCGCAAATATTATTTAAGGCGGCTAATTTAATTTCTGATAGACAGGAAGAATTTGCGAATGTTATTGCTCGTGAAGGATCAAAGACAATTAATGAAGCCAGAAAAGAAGCCTCACGATGTGTCAATACCATGATTGTTGCCGCCGAGGAATCAAAACGGATTCTGGGCGAAACAATTCCGTTTGATTCTTTTCCGGGCGGGGAGAAGCGGCGCGGTTATTATTATAGATTTCCAATTGGTGTTGTTCTGGCTATCACGCCATTTAATGATCCGTTGAATCTTGTTGCGCATAAGCTTGGACCGGCGATTGCCGCCGGCAATTCGGTGATATTAAAACCGGCCACTGTCACGCCGCTTTCGGCGATTAAACTTGTTGAAGTTCTGATTGAAGCAGGATTGCCGACGCAGGCAATTCAGTTAATTACCGGCAATGGACACGAAATCGGCGATCCTCTTGTGACAGATGAGCGGGTTCGCATGATATCGTTCACCGGCGGTGTCGAAGCGGGAAAACATATTGCCGGTAGAGCTGGAATTAAGAAGATAGGTATGGAGCTTGGTTCCAATTCCCCGGTGATTGTCTGGAAAGACGCGGATATGGATCTGGCTGTTGAATCATGCGTATCTGGTGCCTTCTGGGCGGCCGGACAGAACTGTATCGGCGTGCAGCGTCTGCTGATTCATAAGGATATTTATGATGAGTTCAAAACCAAGTTTGTTGAACAAACAAAGAAGTACAAAATCGGTGATAAGTTAAAAGAAGATACCAATATGGGACCGATGATTACCGAATCCGAAGCTATCCGGGTTGAAAAATGGGTCAATGAGGCGAAAGATAAGGGCGCTGCAATTTTGACCGGTGGTAAGAGGGTAGGTGCTCTTTATGAACCGACTGTTCTGGAAAATCTTCCCGATAATATAACGATTCATTGCGAAGAAGTTTTTGGCCCGACGGTCAATCTGTATAAAATTGACGATCTGGATGCTGCTATTGCCGAGGCTAATTCGCTTCCTTATGGCTTATTGACAGGAATATTTACCAGTAATGTCGATACCGCTTTTAAGGCTGCCTATGATCTTGATTGCGGCGGCGTGATGATAAATGATTCGACCGATTATCGGCTTGACTCTATGCCGTTTGGCGGTGTAAAATATTCCGGGCTTGGTCGGGAAGGTCTTAAATTTTCTCTGCAGGAAATGACCGAACCGAAAGTCGTCTGTTTCAACTTACCTAAGATGTAATTGAAGCTGGGGCAGATGTGGACTGTTCTGTGTCAAGACATATTTTACATTTTGTATCAGGACA
>CBFCZE010000183.1:0-4417 GCA_965602655.1 uncultured bacterium | reverse complement strand
ACAACCTTGATCGATCTTGACAAAGAGTTTGTGAAAGATTATGCCCCCTCGCGCACATTTTGTTTTTTATCTGAAGTAGAGATGCTGAAAAGTCAGGGATTAATCAAAGGCGGCGGGTTGCAGACCGCTATTGTTATCTATGATTCTGATCGCGGACAGGATGAGGTCGAACGGATTAGAAATGCTCTGGACTTAAAAGATGAAGCCTTCGTGGGCAAGACCGGAATAATTAATGACATTCCTCTGCGATTTCCCAACGAACCGGTTCGTCATAAGGCATTGGATCTTCTGGGCGATCTGTTTTTAATCGGCGTACCGATCAAGGGACATATTTTAGCCGCCCGCTCCGGCCATAAGGCTAATGTCGCTCTGGTTAAAAAAATTAGAGCCCTGTATAAAAAGAAAAAGCTAATCGGGAAATATCAGAAATCAAATGACTCTCCGACGATTGATATCAACGGCATTATGGAGATTATGCCGCACCGCTATCCATTCTTATTGATAGATAAAGTCTTGGAGTTGGAACCGGAGAAACGGGTGGTAGCATTAAAAAATGTCACTTTTAATGAACCGTTTTTTCAGGGACATTTTCCCGGCCACCCGATTATGCCGGGTGTACTTATTATGGAATCCCTGGCTCAGGCCGGGGGAGTATTGCTGCTTGAAGCTGTTGGCAATCCAAAAACAAAGCTGGTTTATTTTCTGACAATGGATAAGGTAAAATTTCGGAAACCTGTTCTGCCGGGCGATACTCTTCGTCTGGAACTTAACATGATATTTTACCGTCGCGGTATCTGTAAAATGCTTGGAAAAGCATTGGTCGGCGATACGCTAGTGGCCGAGGCGGAACTTACAGCTAAGGTTCTTGACAGATGAGTGAGATTCATTCTACGGCAATCGTCAACAGCAAGGCCGAAATCGGTAACAATGTTACAATCGGCCCTAATGCTATTATCGAGGCTGATACCAAAATCGACGACAATGTAACAATCGGCGGCAACTGCCTTGTGGCGCAATACACCGAATTGAAAAAAAATGTTACTCTGTTTCATGGGGCTGTGGTTGGTACTGTTCCGCAAGATTTAAAATTTGCCGGAGAAAAAACAAGATTAGTTATTGGCGAGGGGACCACTATTCGCGAATATGCCATGCTCAATCGCGGCACAGCTGAGGCCGGCGAAACCGTAATCGGAAAAAATTGCCTTCTGATGGCTTACTCGCACATCGCTCATGATTGTTATATTGGTGATAATGTAATTTTGGCCAATGCCGTTAATCTGGCAGGACATATCGAGATCGGCGATTTTGTGATTATCGGCGGTGTCGTCCCGGTTCACCAGTTTGTTAAAATCGGCGCCCATGCCATGATTGGTGGAGGATTTAGAGTCCCTCAGGATGTCTGCCCTTATGCTTTGGCAGGCGGCTATCCGCTAAAAATTATTGGACTTAATCGGGTCGGATTAAGCCGGAGAAATTTCAAGACAGAGACACTTCAAATTTTACAGAAGGCTTATAAAATATTGTTTTTTTCCAAATTGAACCGAACGCAGGCTGTGGAAAAAATCAAGGCAGAACTCGAACAAACCGATGAAATCAAGCTGATTCTCGATTTTATAAAAAACTCAATCCGCGGGATGACCGTCTAAGGTTTGATTTTCAAAGAATAATATATCTTTGTCAGGGCGGCCAAAATATATGAATAAAGTAAAGACAGCAGTAATCGGAGTCGGGCATCTGGGGCAGTATCATGCCCAATGGTATAAAAATATCGAAGAAAGCGAACTTGTTGGCGTCTATGATACCGATTCAAATAAATGTAACGAGATCGCCCAAAAATACGATGTATCATCGTTTGAAAAGCTGTCTGATCTGTATGGCGAAGTTGATGCTGTTTCGATTGCCACCCCAACGATTTATCATTATGAAGTAGCCAGAGAATTAATAAATGAGAAAATAGCCTGCCTTATCGAAAAACCGATTGCATCCACAATTGAGCAAGCCGAAGAATTGGTGACATTGGCCAAAGATAAATCAGTTGCGCTGACGGTTGGACATATCGAACGTTTTAATCCGGCCGTGCAGGCATTAAAATCATTTAAAATAAATCCAAGATTTATCGAGGCGCATCGACTGGCCGCCTTCGATCCCCGTGGAACCGATGTCGCTGTGATTTTAGATCTTATGATTCACGATATTGATCTGTCTTTATATTTGACAAAATCAAAAGTTAAAAAAATAGATGCCTCAGCCGTATCGGTAATTTCCGAAAATGCCGATATCGCCAATGCCCGTTTAACATTCGAAAACGGTGCTGTCGCCAATTTAACGGCCAGCCGAATATCATTACGGGCGATGCGAAAACTTCGCCTCTTTCAAAAATCGGGATACTATTCGCTGGATCTGGCCGAAAAACAGGCCGATATATACCGCCTTGTCGATGATAGCAAATCCGACGAGACCGGTATGAGAATTCCACTGGGTAAATCCGGACGCGAAATTCTATATAGTAAATTGGGCAATAAAGATGATGATATGCTTTGCGCAGAATTGACATCGTTTGTTAAAGCCGTTCAAAACGGCGCTCAACCGGAGATAGAGGCAAGCGAGGCGGTCGAGGCCCTGAAAACCGCGCTGACTATTGAAAAAATCGGATTGGTTTCCGGGAACAGAGAGGCGAAGGGGTAGGGGGTAACCGATTGAGATGTATGATAATAAAATTTCTATATTTATCTCGGCCGGTGACCCATCAGGCGATATCGCCGGTTCCTTACTTCTAAAACAGCTTCAACAAAAGAAAAATGACCTGGAGTTTTTCGGACTGGGCGGACCGCGGATGCGGACGCTTGGCCAGAAACAACCGGTTGATGGTAAAGAGCTGGCTGTGCTCGGTTTCTGGGAGGTGGCCAAACGGTTTTTCTTTTTTAGAAAATTGATGAATGAGGTTGTAGATTCGATAATAGAAAAAAAGCCGAAAGCAATAATTTTGATTGATTATCCCGGATTTAACCTCAGGCTGGCTCATAAGATAAAAAAACTCAACATTCCGATTATTTACTATATTTCACCGCAGGTTTGGGCGTGGAATTCCGGAAGAATTTTTAAGCTAAAAAAATTGATCGATTATATGCTATTGATTCTTCCGTTTGAGTCAAAGATATATGACCAAGCCGGAGTGAAAAACAGGTTTGTCGGGCATTATCTTTTTGACGATATTGAATCAAAGTATATCAAGGCTCCCTATAATGCCGAATCGAATCTTATCCTTTTGATGCCCGGTTCGCGTCCGCAAGAAGTGCAAAGGATGCTTCCGACGATGATAAAAACCGCCGAAAATCTTGGCAGAAGCGGGAACTGGAAATTTGTCATTGCCGGTGTTGGAGGTGATATAGACTATCATTCTTATATTAAAGACAGTACCGTTCCGATTGACATTATTTTCGGCCGTACACGAGAATTAATAGCCGACAGCCGGCTGGTTATTACCTCATCGGGCACGGCAACTCTGGAAACCGGAATCATCGGGCGCCCGATGGTGGTTATCTATAAGACCGGATGGTTAACCTATCAGATTGCCAGACGATTGGTGAAACTTGATAGGATTGCTTTGATAAATATTGTCGGAGGTAATAAAATTGTCCCTGAGCTGATACAAAACGATGCCTCACCTGAAAATATAATAAAGGCCGCCGGTCAATTCTTAAAAAATAACGAACTTGCGGTTAAAACGGTAAATGAATTGAATGAGACAACCGATACGCTGGGCGGGGCAGGGACATCGTCACTGGCCGCCAACGCAATATTGGAGCTTATCAAGTGCTGATATTGTATCGTATATTCACATTTTTTGTATACTATATCTCATGGCCGTTCACTTTCGTGCTGACCTTATCCGGATCAACCAAATGGAAAAATCGTCTGGGGTCTTTGCATAACACAGATAAAGGAAATAATGGCAAAACTATCTGGCTCCATGCCTCATCGATGGGCGAAGTAAAAGTTCTGGAAATTTTAAAAAACCGTCTTGAAAAAGCAGACGAATCTATATCAATTTTTATTACGGTTATGACCGAAGCCGGATATCAGAGCGCCTGCCAATTGGCAGCCGACAAAAACCGAGTTGCCTATCTCCCGCTGGATTTTTCTTCTGCAATTAATAGATTTTTGAACAAAACAAAGCCCAGGGCGGCCGTTTTTATCGAAACAGAAATCTGGCCGAATATGATTGATAAACTGGGCGAAAGAGATATTCCGATATTTCTTGCCAACGGCAGGTTATCTGAAAAATCGTGTCACAGTTACATCCGTTTCAAAAAATCACTTGGCAGGCTGTTCAAAAACTATCGCCAACTTATGGTCCAATCAGAAAATGATAAAAAACGATATATAAAAATCGGCGCCCCGGAAGATAGAATTGAGG
>CBFCZE010000182.1:0-4467 GCA_965602655.1 uncultured bacterium | reverse complement strand
GCCCGGGCAAAAAACAGAAATCCGATAGTCTGGTTTCTGTGGGGATTGGCGCTGGGAGTTTTTGCGCTCGGATATATTATAGTTCTGCCTGAGGAATAAATATCTGTTTAATTAATCCAGGCAAAAACTGGTAATTGCATCATCAAATACCTGTCTATATTTATCAAACTCATTTGGCCAGGTTAAACCGCCGACCAAATAACCTCTTTTGCCTTTGGTTACTAAATACCATAACGCCTTGATCGGATAGCCCTCATCGGAATAACTGACCACAATCTTTTTTCCATCCCGGCCATTAACCGAATACTCTTCAACGCTTTCTATTTTGACATCAGGGCAAAGTTGCTTGACCGATTCCATTACCTTTTTATAGAAGAAATCCGATTTCACTTTATAAGCCAACTCTTCAACCGTCACTCTTACGCACGTAGAATAGGCCAAATTACGGTCCTCGCCAGGATTAAATGCGGTTATGGACCACAGACCGATATCATCTAACTGCGCCTCTGCTTTCCAGCCGTCGGGAAACTTTACCCAGAAGCCGTACGGTTCGTTATGATAACTGCCCGGAAGCGGCTCCTTTGATGAGTCCATAAACAGGAAAGCGGCAATAACAATGGCGACAATAACAATTATGACTTTCGGCATGATACCCTCCCGGTTTTTGAAAAAACCTTAATTTTGAAAATCAAAGCTATTAATTATTATTTCGGTTATCCTGGATAAATAATAAGCGGGAGTTGGATAATAACGTAAAGGACAGTAATTCTCCAATTGTATAAGGAACTGTTTGAAATATCTCCAAATATCAAAATAATCAGAAATTTACTTGATAAGTTATGCCAAACGACGGCAACAGGCGTAACCAATATTCCGGTTTCTTTTCCAGATAGTTTCTATCTTCTGAATAGATGGTATTAAAATTATAGGATCGAATATTTTTTCTGTTCAGCGCATTAATAAGCTCTATAAAAGCGGTCAATCGCCCTTTGCCGATTTTAAAGTATTTATTAATTCTCAGATCGACTCGACTGAACGGTTTGTGTCGGCCTTTCAACTGTCCATTATACCCCCAGAGTGGATAAAGTGGACGATTAATATCAGTAATCACTTTATAGTCAGTGTAGGGCCAGCCGGTATGATAATGCCAGGCAATATTCAGCAACCAATTGGACCAGGGGCGATAACCTAAATCAAAATATATTGTATGCCGCTGATCATACGGGGTCGGCAAGACCTCATTTTGATGTCTCATATTATTCTGCTGCGGGAAGTAAATATAGTTGAGACTATCTTCGGCCTTAGTATAAGCATAACTGAAGCACCATGAGAATTTATTGATCATATCCTTCTTAAGATATAATTCGATTCCCCTTGAATACGATTTCGCACGATAGTAAATTGCTCTATAATAATCAAATTCGGGAAACGATTCAATACTGTAAAAAGAAGTTCTCATATCGCGCCGGAGATCCGAGTATATCTTATAGTAACCCTCCAGCCTGAAATTGATACCGTTTTTCAAATTATGCTGTAAACCGATTATCCAATGCTCGGCCTTTTCTGCGGGAAAATAATCGGTTTCCCCATCTCCAATATAAATATCGTTAATGCCTTCACTTTGATAAAAGTATCCCCAACCTACCCGAATTGACGTCCTGTCACTAAAATTATAGACGGCGTTAATCCGCGGTGATATTAGATTATCATTGGAATATGATGTATAATCGTATCTAAGTCCCAACTCCGTTATAAGACTTTTTGTCAGACGAATTCGATTGGAGAGATAGGTGCTAAATTGATTTCCCGATTTTTCGAAGATTATATTAGTTGTATCAATATTTCTAAGAAAGTATCCGTCAGGGCGATGAAAGTAATTAAAATCCTGATACAGGTAATCATAGTCCGACCACAATCTCTTATGTTCAATGCCGATTTTTATCAAATAGTTTTCGGAGGCACTATATTCCCAGTCGGTTTTGAAACCAAAAAATCTGAAATCTCTTCTGTCGCGAACCGAATAATCATATATCTGCAGGGATTGACTATATATCACTTCATATTTGTTATTATCTACCTTTCCGGTTGACACCAATGTATTTATTGCCAGCCTGTCGGATGGAACAAGCTTAAGATTTAGCCAGCCATAAGTATTGTCGTATCTGGTTGTAAGTGAATTGCCTGCATACTTATCTACTCCCGAATATATTAGTTTATCTCCGGCATGCAGAAAATTGGCGGAGACAATACAATTTTGATTCAATTGGTAATCTACCTTACCATACAAATCATAATATGTTGGCTTGAGTTGATCGTCGTCGCCGGTAAGTTTTAATACATAATCTATATAACCGCGTCTGGCCGAAAACAGCCATGAACCTTTATTGTTATTAAACCTGCCCTCGCCGAGAGCTTTAAAGTTTAAGAGACTAAGGCCCACAGAAAATTTCCGTTGTCCCGGTTCAACCTGGTTTGATTTTATATTAAATACACCGCTCATTTTATCTCCATAATTGACCGGAAAACCGCCGGTCATAAGATCAATTCCATCGATTGCGGCTACATCAATTATACTTATCGCTCCACCATCGACATCTTTCAAATGAAACGGTTCATATATCTTAAGACCATCCAGCATGACCAGAACTTCATCAAATTCCCCACCGCGCACGGTCATTCTTGCCGAAAAATCGTTACTCCCGATCCCCGGGAGCCTGCTTATAGCGCGGAAAAAATCATCACCGACCTGAGGAACCGTCGCTATTTCCTGCCGGGTCAGACTTTGCTGTGCGGTTGGTTTCGTACCCATAATCGAAAAGCGGCTGGGGGTAACGGTAATCCCCTTGATTGAAAGCAATCTTCTTTGCAGCCTGATATCCAATCCAACCGTCTTAGATGCTTCGTCTATTTCAATATTTTCAATTATCCTGGACTTATAACTGATATGGCTGACATGCAGGGAGTAATTTCCAATCGGAAGTTTATCAATAGTAAAAGCTCCGACAGAATCAGATATTGTCCCCCTATCTTTTCCAACCAGCATAACCGATGCGCCCGGAATCGATTTGCTTGTTTTTGCATCCGATACCTGCCCATACAGACGTGCCTTTCCGGATTTGGGTTTTTCCTGCGCAAGACAAAACAAATCAGGAATAAATAACAGAAATAGAAGTAAAAACAATGTTCGAATCAATTCGGATCCCTTCAGGAGATAATTACTACCTCAATCTAATAACTGTAGACGAAATAGTTTATTTTTTGGCTATTGTAATTTTTCACCTTTTGCCACTGTTGGACAAAATGAATAAACATACCATAGGCTTAAAATATTTATCCTATCGATTTATAATATAATACAAATGGATTAATAAATCTATTCAAAATATTTTACACTAAAGAGGCGGGATGGTTTGATGATATAACTGAATTAATGTTTTAGAAGTAGATTACCCAAAATTATATTTAGATTAATTAAAAAAAAGACCGGGGGAAATTCCCCGGTCTTTGATCACTAATATATTTCACGAAAGAATAACGATTATTCCATTTTGGTTTTCTCTTTTTTCATTGCCTGCCATTCTACCATCGCCTTGTCGTTATTGTCGGCGTAAGTTTTAATCATTTGCAGAATCTTTTCATCGTCCGATGTAATCAAATCTATTTCCCCGGCTGATGTGGAAACATGTTCAAACTTGGCACCCGATTCCATCATTTTGCCATAATATTCGCAGTGCCCGCACATTTTAACCGTCGCAGGATCAACCGCGCCGGTTTGCATATCCATACCAAGCTGTGCCATATCGGCAGAAGCCTTGTCAAATCCCTGCTTGTATTCCGGCGGAAAAGTGGTTATAATCATTACCCCATTTGAAAGACGGTGCTGCTCATATTTCATATGAGCCATCAAATCTTTAGGCAATTTTGCACAAAAATCGCAGTTTTCCATATCAGACCAGGCTTTTCCCATTTTCTTGGCTTTTTCTTCCTCGGCGGTGCCAAAGGTCGCCATAATAAAAATGACAAGCAAAACAGCCAACAAAATTCCACTCTTTTTCATTTCTTTCTCCTTTATATAAAATTTTTGCCTGTCTTTAATTACTAATTAGACCGGATAATTTAATGATAAATTTAAATTCCCGGCGTTAGATGAAAAAAGTAAATCCGGTTTTCAAATGCAATCATTTTTTGGATATTTCTGTTAAATATTCAAAAAAACATTTATTGACAAATAAGGCGGTTAAATATATCGTTTGTCAAACCCTAAACACGGAGTAAAGATGGATCAGGCACTTCAGGGAAAAATTGGAAAATTTACATTACCCGAGATATTCCAGCTAATTGCAAATGGAAAAAAGACCGGAACTCTCGGTATCCAGAATAGCAATGATATCGTTATGTTATATTTTAAAGACGGTCGTATCACCTACGGCTACGGCCCGCGTCAAACCAGTCATATCGGTCAACTGC
>CBFCZE010000181.1:0-4523 GCA_965602655.1 uncultured bacterium | reverse complement strand
CGTTTTAAGACGGGGCTGTTTTTCTTCGCACTATAAAAAACCCTTAAATAAGGTAATTCTATTTTTGGGCCAAATCGCTATCGTTAAGCGCTGGGATGGGGCACCACAATTAAAATTCATAGTAATGAAACAAACTGCAGAGCCCCGATATCATAATAATGAGATTGCCGCGTCGTCCCGACCTTTGGTTCGAGACTCCTCGCAATGACATATTCATCACCCACTCTCCACGGCGAATTTTCGGCCTTGGGATGCTAAATAAAATCGTTGAATAAAAATGACAAAAAATAAAGGAAGTTCCGATAAGGGAGGGGGATCGAAACTTCCTTTTTTTGTTTATTATTCCCAAACAGATGTTATCCGGGATGAATACCATTCGGGAGTAATAATCAGTTGTTATGTCTGAAACAGGTATTGCAGTTTCATAAAAAATTGACGTGAAGACATCTTCCATTTGGTGATGTTATCCGTTTCGCTTCCATAATTATTGTAGTTATACGATGAGCCGACATAAAAGACGGAAAACGGACTGATTCTGTATGTTACCATAGGATCAATATTCCATGTTTCGCTGAAGTCGTTATACTGGAGTACCAATCTTAGCGAAAGTTCTTTGTTTGCCTGGAAACGAAATCGGGTTCTGGAAATATATCCTTCGTAAAGTTCCTCGCCGGTAACATCACTTGTCATTCTGGCATAATCCAAATTGGGTTCGATTATTAATCGGTCAAATGGCTTCAAATCAAGAGAGGCACTGATTGTCGTCTCTTTTCCTCTGACCTCTGCAAATCGAGCAACGTTCAAATGTCGTCCAACATTTAAAGCTAATTCAATTTTATCGCCAAATCGGCTGTGCAGATCTAATTGGGCATCCCATAAATTATCATAATCTATGCCACTCCAAGATTCAAAACCTGTTCCATAAAATAAATTAAAGTAGGTTTGGGCAAATCTTAGATTTCCCTCAAGAGCAAAGTTCAAATGCCGCCAACGGGTATCATCCTGATAGGTCCATCTTCTGTCTGTATAAAACTGCGGTGAAATGCGCTCCAACAGGCCTTCCTCGAAATAAAAATTATAATTGGTGTAGAAAGAGGCATTGTGATAGTTCACCCAGGGGTCGTATCCGGTTTCGGTTCTATATTCGGGATGAACTGTATTATAGTCTATAGTAAAATTCC
This sequence comes from uncultured bacterium, assembly GCA_965602655.1. Taxonomy (GTDB): domain Bacteria; phylum Zixibacteria; class MSB-5A5; order GN15; family PGXB01; genus JAAERC01. Next base: position 3,342 of record CBFCZE010000181.1, on the reverse strand, counting down.
AATTGCGTGCCCGGCGTCTGAATTGGGAGATTAAGGCACCACCTGAGAATGTTTCACCATCAAAGATTGCGGTGTGATTTCCTTCATCAAATTCCAATCCTTCCAGATGAGAAGTATATTCTAATTTGTTCGGCTCTTTGGTCCAGGTATTAAGAAATTGCCCAATGATACTATAGTTTTGAGTAAGCCTGATATCACCGTCAAGGCCAACAACGGTACCATAACCATCTCCTTCAAATCGGCGATCGGAGATAATAAAACCGGCCCGTGAATTATGTCCAATTGACTTTACTGCTCTTAACACATTTACATAACTCTTGCCGGCAAGAACCAATGGGCCACTTTCATCAAGCGGGATCATATAAGGCGTATTTTCATCGAGAGCTGACATAAGACCAAAACTGAAGCCTTCTCTACGACCGGTAAGTTTTGCTGCAAATAATGGATCATTAACTGTTCGGGTATAAAATGAGTTAAACAAGGTTCTAAACAGATCACTGCCCTCCTGAAAGAAAGGTCTCCGCTCCGGATAATAAAGGGCGATAGTAGTATTAACATCAATTTGATCTGCATCCGCCTCAACCTGACTGAAGTCGGGATTGTAATATGCCTCAATAGTAGCATCCGATGACACCGAATATTTCCCGCCCAAAGAAATTTCACCATCAATTTTTTCATTATCAAAACCATTGTCAGTCAGTTGTCCCGATTGATTAGCAACCATTGTCGGCAGAATTTCAAGACCTTTACCAGGGGCTACATTTGAAATACCGTCAACCGTGCCCCATTGGCAGGGCCAGCACTGTTCATTTCTATCATAGGCGGCCCATGAATACTGATTATAACTTTCGCGAGGGCGGCTGCGCCAGAAATCCATTTTCCAGCTCTGAACATCTTTGTTAGGGAACCGCATACTGGAAAACGGGATTGCCATTTCCACATGATAACCATTCTCGGTTATCTGAGCCGCTGATTTCCATACCAGGTCAAACCCGGAATCTTCTCCCTGAACAGATGTCCAGAGATTGTCTTTCTGAACACCATACGGATTTACAAAAAACTCATACGCCCAGGTAGCTTCGCCGTAGGTATCGACCAGCAAACAGACGGCATCATCCGAATAAAATTGGTCCCGTTGACACATGGTGGCACGGATTGTCGAGGGATCATCATAGCAGGCAAAAGCAACATACAGATGTTCCTCATCATAGGTGATAAAGGCTTCTGTTTCCACCTCGGGTTTTACCATATCTCCCGGTGACCGCTCAACAAAATTGGCGGCCCGGCTGGCAGTTTTCCAGACCGAATCATCCAAAATACCATCGATTTTGATTGGCTCACTTGTTTTTTTCACTTCCAGGGTGGGCTTATAGATCGGTTGAAATGTTTTTGTAGCCAGAGCCGGGATAGTGCTAAAAAGCAGAATCGATAATAACATTGGCCAGGCCAATTTCCTTAGACTTAAATACTGTTTCATTTTTGAAACCCTCCAAAAAAAAATGTTCAAACCTTTACAAATCGTTGAACATTTCCTATTCCTATGGCTGTATTTGATTCAACCTTAGAATCTACAGCGTTGCCTAAACAGCGACGTTAAATTAATCGCCTCCTGCCTGTAACTACGCTTTTGGCGCTTCCTTGTTTCATTTGTTTAATAGAAAGCGAGAATCTTGCAGAGAATATATGGGGAAAATAGAGATTTGTTATTTAAGATATAGCTTTAAGTCCCATAGGAGCTTATTGACGAATAATTATTAAGGGCAGGCCGGGTTGGGGCCTTCCTTGTATTTGTAATTTATCAGATAAACGATATCGAGAATATTAATTGGATCGATTCCATCGGCGTCACCAAGCCGCAGGATATATGGCGCCGGGCCTTCCTTGTATTTGTAATTTATCAGATAGACAATATCGAGAATATTAACAAGCCCGTCATTGTCAACGTCACCGCAGATTAAATGGCACGGTTCGGGCGGGACACCGATTAAATGCGATTCGCATTCGCTGGAGCCGGTTTCGCTTGAATAATGCGGGTCATACGTTACGGTTGAGCCATCCGATGGAAGCATCAAAAGCGAACCGGGAGCGATTTTTTGGATATTCAGGTTGCGCGCATCCAGCATCAGTTCAAGTTCGGTGATAAATCCGCCCTGAGTTGCCAAAATTGAGGTTAAAGCCAACTCGCCGGTTCCATTGGCCAGAATCAGTCTAACGGTCGTTTCAGGATCAGTCAATTGCTCATCCTGCGGGCCGAAAACGTCAAAATCAGTTATCGGCAGTGTCCGCGGATCAATCAGTCTAAACATAGTCGCCTGACGATCCCCATCCTGACCTTTGGGCGGGCTGAGTGAAATACCGCGAATTGAATTACTTGATAAAACTCCCAATGCAATATAACCATATTGAGGAATCGGTTCGAGTGCCAGAATAGGTTCGTCCGAAGTCGCAAAGACCTCATCAAGCATGGCGCCCACGCCGGGATCATACATCAGGACAATAATAAAGCCGTCTTGCGTTCCGATAAAAAGCCGCGGCAAACCGTTGCTGAACTCGGAGCCGGGCATTTCCGTCATACAGGTGGCGTCGCCGTACATTCCGGGGAAAGTAAGACTGATAGTTTCCCAATCACCGGCCATAAGTGGTGTGCCGTCCGGGTCATGAGCCAGAGGAAAATGATAAATAGTATAATCCCGGTAAACTATAAAAGGCATTGGCTCGAGGCCTCTCGTGATTGTCGGCAAAAAATGTTTCGACCAGAGAATCGCGGCAGGAGTGTGAGGGTCTGGAGGAATGGCTAATCTTAACCTGTCACCCATTTGTGCGCCGTTTAAATGGTCAAGGGTCATAATTGTTATAAAATGCTGTTCCAAATCCGAATCATACGATAAATGAAACGGTGATGGATCAAGACCGCGGATTTCCGGTATGGTGACATCGATTAAGTCAATATCCAGATATTCTTCGGCGGCAATTAGATATGAAGGATATAAAAATATCAATAACGTCATAAAACCAATAAATAATACTGTAAACTTTAACATCTCCCTCCCTTTCTACGGGCAGGCCGGGTTGGGGCCTTCCTTGTATTTGTAATTTATCAGATAAACAACATCGAGAATATTTATCGGGTCAATCCCGTCAATATCACCAAGCCGCAGGATATATGGCGCCGGGCCCTCTTTGTATTTGTAATTTAACAGATAGACAATATCGAGAATATTAACAAGCCCGTCATTATCGACATCGCCGCAGATATAATAGCATGGTTCAGGCGGAACACCTATAAGTTCCGATTCACATTCACTGGATCCGTTATCTCCGTTAAAATGCGGGTCGTACAGG
>CBFCZE010000180.1:0-4534 GCA_965602655.1 uncultured bacterium | reverse complement strand
TTTTGCTCAAGAGATATCTGAATTGTAGGCCCTACCCAGTCAACCTGAAGTTTATTCCATTCATGTGAAACCGGATTGTAGAAATCCAGATAATCATTGATACTAAGGTTACCATCGCTATCATCAAACCATCCGGTTACAATCCAGTTTTGGCTCGGAAGAAATTTTTCCCACTGCGAACCATTGGGATCCTGATCCGGCATGTAATGCGGATAGATATCAGTATTGTGCATAATCGTTCCATCGGGCAAAGGATTAGGTGCGACCTTGGCAATTTTCGTCAGAATAATATCGGTTTCAATAGCTTCAATAATAACTGACATATCTTCATTGGTATTGACATTGCGAAAGATAGCATTATCTCCGTTATCGAGATATCCATAACCAGTCCAATCCAATAAAACATAAGTCCGTGAATAATTGGGATAGACTTCATGCCAGTAAGTTCCCCGGGGATCATCGATATCATCAACGTCAGGATTATCGAATCCGATATATTCCAGATAAATGGTAGTTTGATCAGATATTACTGTTAGTGTCGGACCAACCCAGTCAACATCATACTTATTCCATTCTTCGGTGATATCGTTTGACAAATCGATATAATCGCCGACACTGAGCTTACTATTGCCATCAATATCAAACCAACTGGTCAGGGTTAAATTTCGGTCAAACACCGGCCACAGTTCTGTCCATTGGGTACCGGCCGGGTCACCATCGTCGACAGGATTATATTCATCGATATTATGAATATTCAGATCGCTTTCAAACGGATCGGGGGCATTCGGGAATATATAGGTTGAGATAATATCGGTATCCCAGTCGTCGACCTGAAACAGAACAACCAATCCCGAATCATCACCATCAAGAACCAGTAAAGTAATATCATCGCCAATACCAAGAGAACCATCGCCCTCATCGGTCCAATCCTGACATAACCATCGATGGGAATATTGAGGGTAGGTTTCATGCCAGTATGTACCAACCGGATCGGGTATTGGGGAAATATTCGGGTCGTAACCCATATAATCCATATAATACGTATTTGAATTTTCGGAAATAGTTATAGTCGGGGTTACTTTTTCAATAAGTTTCCAGATAATAGAATCAGGCAGTACCTGACCCGTAAATTTAACCGAGTCTCCGCGGCTGAGAATACCGTCAGTGTTGTCGCGCCATTCAGTTAGGATCCAGTCGGTATCATAATTCGGCCAAAGTTCATGCCAGGTTGTTTCAGTCGGGTCACCATCGGGGAGTATGGGTATATAGTCATCGGTGTTGTGGTCGTATTCATCGCCGGGGCCTACCAGTGGTGTTGTTACAATGTCTGTTTTAATCTCATCGACATTATAAAACACCATATCAGACCCATTGACTAAGGATAACATAATCATATCTAAATAGCCAAGGATGTCATCTCCATCATCATACCATAAAAGGGCTTCCCAGATTTGACCATAATTTGGATAGACCTCATGCCACCGCGTACCTACAGGTTCGGTTATGTCGTCAACCATTGAGTTGGGATCAATCTCTTCAAGATAGATAATTGTACTTGGATTATCCTGATCAGATATTCTAATCGTAGGACCGATCCATTCGATATGTTCACGAGTAACCCATCCCGAAGACGAATATGTGACTTCAATGGTATCGCAGAAGCTAAGATGCCCATCTCCATTATCTGACCAGTCGGTTAATTCCCATTCACTTTCAAGATCGGGCCAGAGTTCCTTCCAATCGAACCCGGTCGGATCACCCATCTGAGGACTATAGCCATCAAGATTATGGCTGGTTTTACCAATAACAGGATTCCGCACGGGACTAATTATCACCACTGCTTCAATCTCGGCCACAGTTATGCTGGGGTGGAACCACCCCGGTTCATCATCGCACCATACCGTGACGGCCGTTTCAGCTCGATATTGAGAGGTTTCCGATTTACTTTCTCCACCCTCAGCGTCAGCTTTTTTCTTGGAGTAACTATTATAATTTGGCAGACTCCATAAGCCACCGGGAGTGAAACCCAGGATGGAAACATCATAAGCATCATAAGAAACGCTCAGGCCGTCGTCATGGCCATCGGGTCTAGTATGATTTGTCCCGATAACTCTGCTTGGCGGCTGGGGTAACGGCACAGAAATAGCACGATCATTAGCGGGGTCAGAAATACCGACTTTCTCGGCTATGGGGCTAACGCCGGTCATATTTACGTATTGCTCTCCGGTTTTTGTCCAATAGATTTCCATACAGTCAACAGTAGGAACATCATATTTAATTGAATCAGCATGCCAGTTACCGATCTGTAAAATCTGATAGTCGCCATCCAATAATTGCTCACGGCAATAATCGTAACTGGGCTGGTCAATTTTGGTAACAGCCAGAGTTTGCAGGAGTCCGCGCTGATCCAGAAACTGCTCCACGCCGCTTACCAGGCTATCAATATCGGTTCCTATCGGAGGTTCAACATTGGTACTCATCATGGTCCCCAATGATTCAATAAAATCGGGAACGCTTGATCCGCTGGGAACTATATCCCATTCGGGAAATCTTTGATCGAACCACCACAGACAATTGGCCGCAGTGGTTGGTCCCGAATATTCTGGCCATCTCTGTTCAAAATCAAAATCCGGCAAATGAGTCCCGCCCGGTTCATTCCACCACAATGTGCCTGTGCCGCAAAAAGGTGATTTTGTCTCGCCATATACTCGCCATGACGGGTATCCGGCCACGCTCGGACCGCAAAAAACATACCATTCAGACCACGCCGGTTCAGGTTCGGAATTATCATAACCATACAGATGACAATTGGTCGGGTCAGGATTATCATCAAACAATATTGACGGATAGGCATCATCCAAACCAGTATATTCTATTCCTATAAAAAATGCACTATCAATACACCAATCTAATGGAAGGTCAACGACTCCGGATTTTGGAAAGCAGAATATTAGTGAATCGCAGATATATGAATAACTGTACATAGGACTGGTGTGAGGAAAAGGACATTCTTCGGTATTCGCCGCATCATAAACAACAATGTTGACCGGACAGGGCCAGGTGAAATCGACATAATCATCATTATCATATAATTGAAATTCAATTGAGGTCAACGAAAACGGATAAATCGGATCAGGCCCGCAGTAGTCGGCTGGATCAAAATACTCTATTATCATATCACCGTCATTTAGATCCAGCAAAATACTCTCATTCGGTCCATAATAGTTGGTCAATGTACATTCATCTCTTTGGATAACACTTTCAAATGAATCTATTTTCTGTTGATCGGGGATTTTGATAAATTGACTGTCTGCCAATGAATATTGCCCGGAAAGAATAATAATCGTCAATATTATATTCAAACCAACCATGAAGGGAATATTCTTAAATATTCCAGTTCTTAAACGTTTGACGTGCATCTTATAATTTCCTTTCAATTTTTATTACTCAAGCCTGCAGCAAACCGGTCTTGGGCCATTTTTATATTTGTAATTTAATAAATAAACAATATCCAATATGTTAATCGGGCTGACACAGTCAACATTGGCCATAGCCATATTGAATGGAGCCTCACCTTCTTTATATTTAAAGTTAATCAGGAATACTATATCGAGAATATTGACAATTTCGGTCTGGTCGACGTCACCGCACAAATCATCATATGCACCGGTTCCAAAAGATGATAATGATGTCGTTCTACCGCAGAGGCGGTTGGCGGCCGTATCAATAGTGGATGAAATAGCTGTCCACCCGCCAGTTCCCTCCAGATAATGGAAGAGTCTCAATTCAAATTCTTCTTCGGGGAACATCAAAGCGTCGTTATAGGTGAGACAGAATTCTACCTCGCCGGAAAAGCCGGTGGTTGTCTCAATATCATAATATACAGTTTGATAATCCTCTATATACTGCCACAAATCATCCGGTGCAACACCTTCGGTGGATACCTTTATTGAAGATGTACCCGAAATATTAACAGTTTCGAACTCCATGGTAAAATCATCGCCCAGATCGACAAAAACATCCTCGCCGTCCGGTGTTGGTTCTTCAAAGCTGCAGTCATCGCCGATACCATCAAAATTACTATCGCTCTGACCGGGATTGTAAATTGTTGGGCAATTATCCTCGTCGCACCCGGAGTTAGGAAGTCCCGGTTCGCCATAACCGTCTCCGTCAACATCGGTACATGGATCACAGGCGTCACCGATTCCATCGCCGTCCAAATCACTTTGATCGGGATTATAAACACTCGGGCAGTTATCATCCAGACAGGTATTATCCGGATTGCCGGGATTACCGTAATCATCACCGTCGGTGTCAACACAATTATGGACACCGAGCAACACCGGTCTGAATGCTTTTAAATCGGTTTGATCCTTTGAAAATATGGTAATATTGCTTGGCGGGTATATTGTCGTATCGATTTTAATATATTGCGGTTTATGCGAGCGATTCAGATTAAATTTCAGGGTGGCAATATGCCCGTCGCTTGGATAGGGAATCTCAATGGTGGATAATGGTTCAGCAACAAACGATA
>CBFCZE010000179.1:0-4662 GCA_965602655.1 uncultured bacterium | reverse complement strand
GTTATGAGGCTGAACCTCAAATAGTTAAATGATTTTTGTTGAATTTATACGATTTTTTCGAATATACTATGACACAAAACAGTAAATATACAAAACATAAAAAGAAAGGAGTAAAGTATGCCGACTATATTCTGGCTCTGGCTGGCGGCAATGGTAATATTTTTGATTGTTGAAATCGCAACACCCGGATTGGTTTTTGCCTGCTTCGCGGTGGGTGCCCTTGGCGGTGCGGTTACCTCGGTTATAACCGACAGTTATCTGATACAGTTGGGCGTCTTTGCCTTTCTTGCCATTGTTCTTATTCCATTGACACGCCCGCTGGCCAAAAAGATAACCAAAGAGTCTCCGCAAAAAACCAATGTCGATGCAATGGTCGGCAAATCGGGGATAGTTGTCAAAGCCGTCGATCCGGTGGCGGAGGTTGGTCAGGTTCGGGTCGAGGGACAGGTCTGGCAGGCGATTGCCTCTGAACCGATTGACGAAGGCACTCCGATAATGGTCGATAAGGTGCAGGGCGCGCGGCTGTATGTTTCAAGAAACAATGATACATAAGTAAGAAACTATTTAACTATAGAAAGGATGGACCAAAATGGAAGCTTATATGTTCATAGTCGTGGTGATTGTACTCGCCTTTATTCTGGGCGGGATGTCAATCAGGATTATCCGTCCCTATGAAAAAGGTCTGGTGGAACGTCTTGGTAAATATCAGAAGACGTTCGATTCCGGTCTGAACCTGCTTGTCCCGTTTATCGACACGCTCCAGAAAGTTGATATGCGTGAAATCGTTCTGGATGTTCCGCCGCAGTTGGTCATTACCAAGGATAATGTAGGCGTGGAAGTTGACGCGGTTGTTTATTGTCAGGTAACCGATCCAGTTAGAGTTCGTTATGAAATTGCGAATTATATTATCGCTGCATCCAAGCTGGCCCAGACCAACCTGCGTAATGTTCTGGGTGAGATGGAACTCGATCAGTCGCTGGCCTCGCGCGATACTATTAACTCCCAACTGCGCGATGTCCTCGACACCGCCACCGACAAATGGGGAGTCAAGGTTAACCGGGTTGAGATTCAGCGAATCGACCCGCCGGTTGATATTACCGAGGCGATGAGCCGTCAGATGAAAGCCGAGCGGCTGAAAAGAGCGGTTATTCTTGAGGCCGAAGGTGACAAACAGTCGGCTATTACTACGGCAGAAGGTACCAAACAATCGGCAATTCTAAAAGCTGAAGGTGAAGCTGAGGCGGTTAAGAAAAAGGCCGATGCCGAAAAGTACCGGCAGATCGCGGTTGCCGAGGGTGAGTCCGAGGCTATTGGCAATGTCTTTAACGCCATTCACGACGGCAAGCCGGACGAAAAACTGATAACGTTGAAATATCTCGAAATGCTGCCGAAACTGGCCGAAGGTGAAGCTAACAAGATATTCCTGCCGTATGAAGCCAGTGGCATTATTAGCTCTCTGGCGGCGATGGTGGAAGGAATAAAGTCGGACAAGGGTGGCAAAAACTCACCACAAGCGGCTTTTTCAGAAGAATAATTAGCTTATTATCCAACTTAAGCGGAGGTCATTTTGGCCTCCGCTTTTTTATCATTTTTTTATCATTGACTCAGAGATTTTATCTGGTGATATTATCACCGGCAAAAATTAATTGAAAGAAAAAAAGTTGTGTAGTTTATGGATGACGACAACATAAGAAAAGAAGCGGTGGCCGGTGCCTTTTACCCGGATAACCCGGCTATTCTGTCAAAAATGCTGGCGGAGTTTTTTAGCCGCGCCGAAAAAAAACCGTTTACCGGACGACCGATAGCACTGATTGCACCGCATGCCGGGTATGCTTATTCCGGTAAAACCGCCGCGGACGGATATAAACAACTGCTTGGCGAGAAATATGACACCATTATCGTTATCGCTCCGTCACACACCGTCTTTTTCCGGGGTGCTTCTGTTTTTAACGGCGATGCCTATTCAACCCCTCTGGGCCAAATTCCGATCGACAAAGAACTTGCTTTTAAAATAGGTTCGATCAATCCGACCGTTTATATGTCAAACAAGGGTCATACCGGCGGTACGGTTCGTGGGGAACATTCGCTGGAGGTACAACTTCCATTTTTGCAGCATGTGCTGGGATCATTCAAACTGGTGGCAATTGTGATGGGTGAGCAGGAAGAATCAACCTGCCGTATTCTGGGCGAAGTTCTGGCATCGGCGTCAACCAAAAAAAACTGTCTGATTGTCGCCTCAACCGATCTGTCGCATTTTTATTCACAAAAAGAAGCCAATCGTCTCGATAAAAATATTCAAACCGCGATCGAAGAATATAACCCCGACAAACTGCTCAATATTCTTTCCTCAGGAAAGGGCAAAGCCTGCGGGGGCGGGCCGGTAGCGGCAACCATTTTTGCCTCAAAAAGGCTCGGCGGTGAAAAAGTGGTTGTCACCGGATATTCGACATCGGGCGAAACTACCGGCGATTTTTCCGAAGTGGTCGGGTATCTCTCGGCTATTATAACTTCAAGCAGAAAAGCTCCCGTATCGGATGCGACTATCGGTGCCCGCGCCGCCAAAGCTCAGCATGAATTATTCGACGATGATAAAGCGTATCTGCATGATCAGGTTTTAAAAACAATCGAGGCCAAACTGAATAATGAAAAACTCCCGGATGATATTCCGACCTCAAAAATTCTTCTGGAAAAACGAGGCGCTTTTGTTACGCTAAAAATCGACGGTCAGCTTCGCGGTTGTATCGGTCTGATTCGAGCCGCGAAACCGCTTTACGAAGCAGTTCGCGAGATGGCCCTGGCGGCGGCTTTTGACGATCCCCGCTTTTCACCGCTGACCAAAGCTGAATTTGCCAGTATAGAAATTGAGATATCGGTTTTGACACCTCTGGCCAAAGTAAATAATATCAAAGAAATCGAAGTCGGCCGCGACGGTTTAATAATTCGGCTTGATTTTCATTCGGGGTTACTACTGCCCCAGGTGGCTACCGAGCAGGGTTGGGACAGGATAACATTTCTTGAACAGACCTGTTTGAAAGCGGGACTTCCCAAAAACAGCTACAAAGAAAAAAACGCCGAGATTTATCGTTTCTCCGCCGACGTGTTTTAATTATTATTATAAATCTCGTGGATCATTTAAAAGCCAAGGTATATAAACAGCAAATTCTATTTTAATTGTTTGATTATTTTTATATGGTGGGGATATCTTTGTTTCCTCATTCTCAATTCGAATAAAAAATACGTTATTAATCTTTTCAACATGTAAATTACCTTTTGTATTACTAAGAATCCAAAATTCTTTCATAATTGGATCATCGATATTTTCATACAGATCTTTTACTACCCTACCAATTCCATAAAAACTACCAAAGAGATATCCTTCACCAGATTTTGACCTAAAAAAATAATCTGGCCAAAATTTTGCTTTAGAGCAGTCAATTCCCAACTTTGAAAGTAAATCTCTTACTTCTTTTGGATAAACAATTTCATATGGGAGATTTAAATGTGCTTTATAATTCAGGTTGTTATATATCTGCCTTGTAGTTGCTTCATCATACTCAATTTCCCAGCATCTGTATCTAAGCCATTTCATAATATTGAATCTCTTTTGGTAATTGATATTATAATAAAAGATAATCACTTTTGGGGAAATATCAAATATATATCATTTTCAAATTATCTTGATATAAGCTTTTCAATCATATAAATTTGTCCGATGATGGAGAATCAAAAAGAATCTGTTCTGATTACAGGAGCCAACGGCTTTGTCGGCAGTCGGCTTTGTCGAAGACTGCTCAGTGACGGCTACCATGTTATTGCCGGAATTCGCAGGGGATGCAATCGGGACTTAATCGCCGGACTTGAGCTGGAGTTCCGCTATGGCGATGTTACCTGTCCGGAAACCTTGCCGGCGATGCTAAAAAATGTTGATTACGTGATTCATAATGCCGGCGTCGTTAAGGCAAAAAACCGAGATCTGTTTTTTGAAGTAAATCATTTTGGGGCTCAGAACATTGTCGAGGCCTGTCTTCAAAACAAAATGTTGAAAAAATTTATACTTATATCATCGCTGGCCGCCGTCGGTCCGTCAAAAAAAGGTAAACCGCTCACCGAAGAAGATACACCACATCCTTTGACTGCTTACGGCCGTTCCAAACTGGCCGGTGAGGAGGCGGTTCTGGCCTTTAAGGATAAAATCAATCTGGCTATTATCCGTCCGCCCGGTGTCTACGGACCGGGTGAGAAAGAGATGTTTGCTTTTTTCCAGATAATAAATTTTCGAATCAAACCGTATCTGGGCGATTTACAGCGCAGATTGCAGTTGGTGCATGTTGATGATCTTTGTCTCGGTATATCCAAGGTACTTCGAACCGAAACAAAATCGGGATCGATATATTTTATCGCCGAGTCGAAAAGTTATGGTTATAAAGAATTGATAAAATATATTCAACAGGCGGTCAGCAAAAAAGGAATTCCGTTATATATCCCCGGTGCCTTATTAAAGGTCATTGCTCAAATTTCTGAATCGGTGATGAAAGCACTGGGCAAACCGCCGATGTTCACCGTCGAGAAAGCTAAAGAAATACTTGGCAACTGGGAAGTATCAACGAAAAAAGCCAAAAATGAGCTTGGCTTTGAATCGGAAATATCTTTTCAGGAAGGTGC
>CBFCZE010000178.1:0-4676 GCA_965602655.1 uncultured bacterium | reverse complement strand
GCTTTCTCCAGAACCATATTGGCCACCTGCACATGGCGATCGGCCGGTTCATCGAAGGTTGATGAGACCACCTCGCCGTTGACATTACGGCGCATATCGGTAACCTCTTCGGGGCGCTCGTCAATTAGAAGCACCATAAGTTTAACGTCGGAATGATTGGTCGTTATTGAATTGGCAATTTTCTGCAAGATAATCGTTTTACCGGCTTTGGGCGGTGATGTAATCAAGGCCCGCTGGCCCATTCCGAGCGGCGTCATCAGATCCATTATCCGGGTGGTTAACTCATCGGCATTTATCTCCAGTTTAAACGGCTCTTCAGGATACAAAGGTGTCAGATTGTCAAAATGAATCTTATGCTTAGTTACATCAGGATCCTCGAAGTTAATCGCCTCAATTTTCAGCAATGCAAAATAACGCTCATTATCTTTAGGCGGCCGCACCTGCCCTGAGATAGTGTCTCCTGTTCGCAGGTCAAACCGTTTGATTTGCGATGGCGAGACATAAATATCATCCGGTCCGGGCAGATAGTTGTAATCGGCCGAACGGAGAAATCCGTAACCCTCGGAAAGCACCTCCAAAACGCCCTCGGCAAAAATCAAACCTTCCTTTTTAGCCGAGGTAGCCTCCATCACTTTAAAAATAAGTTCTGATTTCCGCAGTCCTGATACGCCGGGGATGTCAAGCGCCTCGGCGATCTGTAAAAGTTCTGCAATTGTTTTGTTTTTTAGATCGATCGCGGTCATTTTCGCACCTTTTTATTAATTATTTGTTTATTTTCAGATTGTTGGATTGTGAGCCTTAACTTATTTTAATATTTCAACCGGGGCGTCACCCCATAATTTCTCAAGAGCATAGAATTCACGCGTGCTTTCTTTGAAAATATGAACAACAACATCAACGTAATCAAGAAGCACCCAGCTGCTTCCGCGAACTCCCTCTTTTTGCCACGGCTTAATACCCTTTTCGTTTAGTCCTTCATAGATGTTATCCGTAATTGCCTGAACATGAACGTCAACCTCACCGCTGATTATAACGAAATAATCGCAAATAGAGGAAAGACCTTTAAGTTTCAGGATTTTTACGTCGTAACCTTTTTTGGAGAGAGCAAGTTTCCCCGCCGTGCGTGCAATAGCTAATGGTGTCAATTTCAAACTACTGTCAATTATCTCCTAATTTCCAGGTTGTTTAAGTGTCATTAACTCGTAGTCTTTCCCCATAACAAGCGTGGCGGAAATTCTACGATAATTATTTTCCATTTTCTGATATATCACTTTATCCGAATCAATCCCCAACTGCTCGGCCAGCAATTTTGCCGCCTCGGTATCTTTCTGGCGCGAGATTATAAAAGTCTCGGCAACATCGTATGAATCAAAATCGTCTACATCAATCACCTTTACTTCCAACGGCAGTTTGGTTCGTCCCGGAATTGCTCCGGCCACGCGGTTGGCCGCCCCATCTTCCCCGCAACCGTTCAGTATCTGCAATCTAATAACATACTCAGGGGCTTCAATTGTTTTTGAAAAACCGTGTGTAATCCTGATTGCAAAACTTGCCGCATAGATAGCCACCAGAGTAAAAATTGCCACAATAGCAAGTTCCAGGAATCTGGAATTGCTCTTTTTCTTGACAGTGGTCCGCCTTTTAATATTACTATTCTTTTTTGATTTTTTAAATAACATTTGTATGATAGAAATAAGGTGAGCGTCAAATTATCGTCCTAAGTTTAACCTCCGGTAGTTTGTATACGGATTATAAAAGTAGTACTGATTCTGCGGGCGCGTATCAAATCCGGCAGAAATTGTAAAATTCGGCGAAGGATGATAATCCAGATGAATTCCCGGAAGGAATGCCGCGTTTTGTCCCTTACTACGATCAAATATACTGCCCGGATTATGGGCTATACCCAGTTTCAGATTCAGAGATAATTTTGAAGAAAATTCATAAAAAATATTTCCCACATAAAGACCGCTTGAACCTGATATCCCGCCACCGGAAAAGAAACTGATTGAATAGGAATGAGTCCATTGCAGTTTTGAAAAATCAATCAGTGAGAACGGCTTGCCGGCAGGTTTGAGGCCGAGATAATCCTTTTTCATGTTGCCAATTTCTGCTTTATCAACCATTTGAGCCGATACTGATATTGAAATCAGAATAAAAAATAACACTGTTAAACAAAATCGCATTCTCATAAAATCCCCTCACGGGCAGGCTTATAATATAAATAAGCCAAATTTTAAATATTTGTCAACTCTTTTAAACGATGTTTCCCTCAAAATTATTAGCAGATTCGAACTGAAATTAGGCTTACTCTGACATAAATTATCGACAATTCCCGGTTAAATGTTTATATAATATATACCATTTTAGGCTGAGAAATGATTCAATATTTTTTCTTGCCAATTTTTTTTTCCAGAGATTTAAGCTGCTCGACCGAATTAATACCGGCTACCTCTATCGGATTCGGAGCTTTTGTTACCACGCATTTTTCCCCGGCCTCCTGCAATATCTTAATGGTATCGGTGAGATAATATTCTTGCTGGGCGTTTTCATTGCCAACCTTTTGCAAAGCTTCGAATAAATCAAGACTGTTAAAGCAGAAAGTGCCGCTGTTAATTTCTTTTATCTTTTTAATTTCAGGATTGGCATCTTTATTTTCGACTATATCAGACAATATATTCGAATTCCCTTTTCTGATAATTCGGCCGTAACCTGACGGCTCGTCGAATTCAGCTGATAAACAGGTTGCCGAGGCCTGATTTTGATTATGAACATCAAACAGTTTTTCAATTGTCAGGCTCGACAGGAACGGCACGTCACCTGCCGTCACCAGGACTGTACCATCAAAGTTTTCAAATAACTCCCGAGCCTGCATTACAGCGTGCCCGGTCCCCAACTGTTTTTTTTGCCAGACAAAATCGGCCTTATAGTCAGCAAGCTCATCTCTAACCATTTCACCTCTATAACCAATGACAATAGCCAAACGATCCAGCGAGAGTTTTGTTATTGTTTCCATAAGAATACGGATTAAAGGCTTTTTATTTATACAATGAAGAACCTTGGGAAGGTCGGATTTCATTCTTTTGCCTTTTCCGGCGGCAAGAATGATGGCGGCTGTTTTATTTGGCATAATGATAGAAAATTTAGATAATTTTGTTGTTTTGGTCTACCTGAATAATTTTTGGGCGATAATAGGCTGCCTCTTTTTGGTCCATAAGGCCATAGCAGATTACAATAATTATATCCCCAACCTTACCCTTATGAGCGGCGGCGCCGTTAAGGCAGATAACTCCTGACCCCGGTTCACCCTCTATGGCATATGTCGCCAGACGATTGCCATTGGTCACATTAAGAACATGCACCTTTTCAAACGGAATAATATCGGCAGCCTTCATAAGGTCAGAATCAATGGTCAACGAACCCTCATAAGTTAGATTGGCTTCGGTAACCCTGACGCGATGTATTTTCGATTTACAAACAGATATTACCATTACTTCAACCTTTATAACCTTCCTAATATAACAACAGGATAATATAATGGTTTCCGAATCTTTGGCAAGGGCGTATCGCGTCCAGTGGGCAAATTAATTTAAGCTGTTGACAACTAAGTTGATACGGGGTTATTCTTTTTCTCCAATTCAGCCTTGAGATAGTCAATAACCTCGACCGGCGTCGGATCGATTTTGTTTAAAATAGCCAGATAATATGAAATAAGATCGCCTATCTGAATAAGAGAGAACATCCTTAAGAGAGGTGTCTCGCCCTGTGATGTAACTTCAATAACTTCAACATTATACTTTGAGATAATATCCTTAACAATCGACATCCGTTCGCTGATTCGAACATGATCGTCGCTGTCGCGAAGATAGATTACAATAAGTTTGTCTTTGTAGCTGTTGATGACATTCCAGCCGACCAATTCGTTATGATTAAATTCGGCAAACTGGTTATTATATGCCAGACATTTGGCGTTTTCACAAATCTGACCTTTCCATCGGGTGCCAACCGCATCGGTCAGTTCCGGACCGGAATAAATAATAGGAATTTTGCCGTAAATCTTTTTTGCAATCTTTTTGGCCGGATTTTTTCCGGACTCGACTTCAGCCGAGTAAAGTTTGCGATATTTTTTTAATCCGGCAATTAAATCGGAAATCTCTTCAGAGACATCGTCGATAAATCCCAGCCCGGCCATAAGATAAAGCAGCGGAACAAATGAATATCCCAAGGCGGCGCGGGGAGGATAGCCTTTCGGCAGTTGCACCATTAACAGGTTATTGGCTTTAGCCATTTGACCGACCTTACCGCCGGTACTGAAACAGGCAATTTTGGATTTTTTGGCCAGAGCTTCTTCGAAAGCCGAAAGAGTTTCTTCGGTGTTTCCCGAATATGAAGAAATAACGACCAGTGAATCTTTATTGACAAATTCAGGAAGGGTATAATGACGACAAACAAAAAACGGAATATCAAGCTTTCCGGCCAGATAAGTACGTACGGTATCGCCACCGATGGCCGAACCGCCCATACCGACAACTACAATATTTTTTATATTTGAAAACTGTTTGGTATCAGGCTGTATTTTGGAACCGATTTCGGCCGCCTCAACCAGCTGGTCAGGAAAATCATATATTTTATCATACATTACCTGAGGATAAATTTTTTTAATATTAAAAATTTAATAT
>CBFCZE010000177.1:0-4715 GCA_965602655.1 uncultured bacterium | reverse complement strand
CGAAATCGAGATCAATGGTTGGAAATTTGATATTAAGGCCGGTGTTCCCAACACCGAAACATTGGATTATTTCAATCTCGATGTGGTATCCGATAAAAAGGCTCTGACCGATGTTATCGCCTGGCTGCCCCGGGAATATAATTATATACCGGACGGCTATTCTGTAACCGGTGACCTAGGATTTAAGGCGGCATTGAAATACAACGCCCAAGCTAAAGAGAAGATGAAATATAACGGCAGTGCCAATATTAATAATTTAAAATTATCTATTGAAAGTCCTAAAAGTGATATTGGAGTAGTTCTTGTTAGTCTCGAATTTATAAATGGCACCGTCGGAATGAATTTAAAAGGTGGTTCCTTGGATGGCAATCCATTTGAAGGCGACTTCAATATTTCAGATTTTGATAATATGTATGTCGAAGGCAAAATCAATGGCAGTGCTGATCTGACAACGCTGAACCGATTCTTGCCGGAGATAGGGAAAGCGGAGCTATCCGGTAAAGCAACATTCAATCTTTCCGGATCGGGACGAATAAAGGACCTCGATAAATTTAAGGTGAATGGAAATTTACAAGTGAAGAATGGGGCTTATACCGCCGAAACATTACCCGAACCGATAGAGTTTTTTGAACTTAATATTGATATAAAGCCGAAAAAGATTACGATCAATAATCTATCGGTTAAATCGGCATCATCGGAGTTTGCGCTGAATGGTTCCATGAGCGATCCATTTCCATATTTTATGCCCGGCTACGAAGGAGAGGCGAAGAAACCTTCAATGAATTTCACTCTCAATTCAGGACGCTTTAACACCGATAAGCTTTTCCCGGAAGCTGTTCCCGGGTCAGGAGTCAATCCGGCTGATACGCCAATTGATTCATTACCGCCGCTGCCTATTCCGGATATCAATGGCAATGGTACTGCTATTATTGACACCCTGATTTACTCAGAAGTTGAGTTTACCGATATAAATTGCAATATCACTATCAAAGACAGGCAAATATTTATCACCGATGCCAACGGCAACGCCTACACCGGTCAGGTGGCCGGTAAAATGTCGATAGATCTCAACAATTTTGAAAATCCCGGGTATGAGGGGGAATTTACTGCGACGCAGATTGAAGCCGATGATTTTCTTTCCCGTTTCACAAAGTTTGGCGGACATCTGTTTGGCAAGGTTAACATGACCGGTGGTTTTTCAGCATCGGGATGGGATCCCGAACCGATTATGAATTCACTTGATATGGAAGGTGAGGCCAATTTCAAGGAAGCCAAACTTATTAATTTTGACCTGATAAAAAAATTGGCCGACCAGCTGAAATTTAAGACTTTCGATGAAGAAACGATTCGAAATCTGAAATCATCCTATACGGTCAGGAACGGGCGAATCGGGTTCGAGAAATTCAATTTTGTTTCATCTATTGGCGACTGGACGGTCGATGGTTCGGTCGGCTTTGACGGCACCCTTGATTATACGGTTGATATTTTACTTACGGAAAATGAAACCAAAAAGCTAAAATCTCAGGCCGGAAATTTTTCTAAAATTATCAGGAACAAACGTTTTACGGCACCATTTAAGATTGGCGGTACATACTCTAATCCCAAAATATCTTTGAATATAGATTTTAATGAATTGATTAAAGACAACCTCGGCGACGCCATCAAGGGCCTTTTTAGGTAAATAATAAATTAACTCGTCAATTAAATAGCCGATACGTATTAATAATATGTTTATTAAAAGCATAATATCAGATATTAGAGCGATTTACCGGAATGACCCAGCCGCACGGAATATAGAATTTATTCTCTATCCGGGATTTCAGGCGATGTTTGTTCATCGGATAATTCATCCGTTGTATAATCTCGGTATCCCGTTTATCCCCAGATTGATATCTCAGATATCGCGCTTTTTCACCGGAGTTGAGATTCATCCCGGGGCGACCATTGCCGAGGGATTTTTTATAGATCATGGGGCCGGAATTGTCATCGGCGAGACGGCTCAAATCGGCAAAAACTGTGTCATGTTCCATAATGTAACTCTGGGCGGAACCGGTAAACATGACGGCAAACGTCACCCGACCATTGGTGACAATGTTTTTATCGGCACCGGCGCCATTTTGCTGGGACCATTAAATGTCGGCAATAATGTCAGAATCGGCGCCAATACATTTTTATATATGGTTGATATTCCGGATAACGCCACTGTTGTCGGAACTCCCGGTATGATTACCCGCCTGAATGGGGAGAAGGTCAGTCTCCGTCCCCGCCCGACATACGCTCCATCAAACAGAGTATTATAACGCAAATATAAAAATTCCCTGTAAACTTATCACCTCCATGCAATTACAGCGAGTTGGGTTCGTTCCGTTATTTTTGACCTTAAAACTACCTACTTTGTAGTAAAATTGTAATTTCTGCTTTGGCATTATAGACATCTTAGTAAAGATGTGCTGAACTAATTAAGTGTGGTTTGGTAGTGAAATTGTTCTTTATGGTCACGGGAATAAACCGACCGCCATGCGGTTGGGTTACTTGAATATTAACCTCGGGCAGATGTGGACATCTGCCGCGCACTTAAAATTTTGTGTGGGATACAAATTTATGTAAAACATCCAAGATATGAAACAAACAATGTACTTTGACGTAATAATTGACAAGACCAATAAAAACAATTAGGGAGGATTAAAAACATTATGAGAAAATCGACAAAAATTCAATTTATTATTTGCCTTTGTTTTATAATCATCGCCGGCTGTGAAACTCCGGTTCAACTGGGCGATAAATCTTATGCTCCTAATATCGAGAATCCCACATTCGATATTGGAAAAGGGCCGGTAGTAAAGATCGACGAGGCTCATTTCAATTTCCACACAATGGATGGAAGATACAATGCTTTCGTAAAGGTATTGCAACAAGACGGTTACCGAGTTGAGGCAAACAGATCAGAATTCAATCTTGATTCTTTGCGAACCTGTAATGTCCTGGTTATCGCGAATGCGCTAAACGAAAAGAACACTGAGGACTGGTCGTTACCAACCCCCAGTGCTTTCACCGATGAAGAGATAGAAGTTGTTGGTAAATGGGTGGAAGAGGGCGGCGCCTTGTTTTTAATTGCCGACCATATGCCGTTTCCCGGTGCGGCCGAAAAGCTGGCGGCAGTATTCGGCTTTGAGTTTAGCAACGGTTTTGCGCTTGATACATTGAAAGAGGGAAGAGACATATTTCGGCGTTCGGACGGTTCTCTTCGAACTCATAAAATAACGGATGGATTAGAGGCATCGGATCGTATTGATTCAGTAGTTACCTTTACGGGGCAGGCGTTCAAGGCGAATCGAGATCACGAGCCTGTAATTGTTTTTGACTCAAACTACATTTTGCTTCTGCCTGAAGCCGCGTGGGAATTTGAAACAAATACAGATGTACAGCCTATAGGCGGATGGTTACAGGCCGCTACTACGAAATATGGCAACGGCCGGGTGTTTGTTTGCGGTGAGGCGGCCATGTATAGCTCTCAAGTAGTAAGTGAAGGGAGAAGGGTTGGGTTGTCCAGTCCGGAGGCGGCTCAGAATCAGCGTTTTTTGCGGAATATTATGGCGTGGTTGGCTGGACGTCTTGATTAGTAATTATTGTCAGGATCACAGGGATCCTGCCCTACTATTACTATGCCCCCTCGAACAGGGTTTTGTAAATGTATTATGGAATCGTGTCCTGGATAAACAACTGAGACAACCTTTGCATCCTGCTGGCATACAATAAATCTCTTGACCCAAATTCCCTATATAAATTTGCATTGGATAGAGCCTTATCATACACACCCGTTTGATAATACGATTGAGTAAGATAATATAATGCTGTGGGGTTCAAAGAATCGATGGTTAGCAATTCTTTTGCATAATGTATTGATGAGTCCGGTTTATTCAGATAGGAATATGCCAGCGTAAGACCTTCTATTGTTTGAATATTGGCTCTGTCTAATTTATAAGACCAGTTGAGGTCATCTATCGCTTCATCAAATTTTTTAAAATATACAAGCACCTGCGCCCGATTGGTGAATATCTGCGAGTTGTAATTACTTAGTTGCGTAGCTATATTTAATTCCTTAAGTGCTCTATCATAGTTATTTTCTTTGTAGATGGCCAATAAAGAAAGATAATGGTGATAATATGTTGAGAATCTATCGGGTTTGATATATTGCTCAAGACGATCTGCAAGTCCATAATAACCGAGAGTTAACGCATTAATGGCAAGTTCAATATTGATTCTGCTTGGGAACCTTTTCTTATAAATTGAACTGAGTGAATCTGATTTTAGGCTATCGGCATTTTTATCATAATATATTTTCAAAATATTTATACTCGAATGAGATTTTTGGGTATCAATATCAATAATTTATTTGGAATATTCTATATATGAATCCCGTTTGAGGTTTGCTAATAAAAAGGGACTCGTGAATAATATTAGAAATGCAGTTACTGGCAATAACAATCTTTTAAGTAAATCTATCTTTTCATCGGGCTGAAGTATTACAAGAATCAGTATCGGTCCAAATGCGGATGTTGAAAACAGATCCCAATCACGCGGCATAGTCAGCTTGGGATCGATAATTAATAAGAAAAACAAGCTCCCCAAGGCAATAAGAGTCAGAAATAAAAGCTTATTATTTCTTAATATATCTCGAAAGCGACCAAAAGACAAAGCAAAAAATAGCGGTAAAA
>CBFCZE010000176.1:0-4723 GCA_965602655.1 uncultured bacterium | reverse complement strand
TTTACTTCGTGAGGAAATCGATTTGAAAGTAGTTACGATCAATCGCATTCTCAAAATCTGTATCCCACCCATTGGGTGGGCCTTTTAAAAATTCGCCTGATAATTTCATTAAACCCGAACGCTTTCCACACCATACCGGTGTTAATTCCGTTTCTCACCCTCCTGTATATGACTGATTATAGTATATCGAAATTACAATTTTGCTACAAAGTAGGTAGTTTTGGGGTTAAAAATATCGGAACAAAGCCATTTTGGAGATTGCCGCGTCGTTTCCCGCTGATACGGGACACTCGACGTGAGTTATTGATTTGTCGAAACCTTGCAGGATTTCGACCTGCGGAAAATTAGTATGGATTCCCGCCTGCGCGGGAATGACGTAAAAGAGGGCGGGAATGACGTTAAAGGAAGAATATCAAGTATCATCGAAGCGGTTGTCGGCGGGGTGGGGAGTGTCGCCTTTTATCTTACCCTCCAGCCAGCCGATTTTGATGTCAGTCCGGTCATCGAAAGAATGAACATACGGTTTAATATCGAGAAGCGGGGTGCCGTCGATCATGTCAACATCGCTGATATATATAATATTGTCCTCGATTCTCAGCAGCCGGACAATAGAGAGACCTATCGGGTTGGGACGTCGCGGAGCGCGGGTGGCAAAAAGGCCGCGTTTGACATCGTCAAGATATGGAACAACTTTCAGCTTATACTCTTTGGAAAGATGTAAATGAAACAAAAGATAAATAAACGAGAAACCATCGAGATCGTCCAGAGCCGGGACATATTCATCGTAAATTTCGATTGTACCCTTGGCCCCGCCAGATTTGCGCGGCTGAATCGGTGTCCCTTTCGGTTCTTTAAACGGGGTGTGGATTATACCAATCGGCTTAAAAATTATGTCTTTCATAAATCCTTACACTATAAAAAATATTATGGATAAAATTGCGATGACCCACATCGCCGGTTTGATATCGGTCATTTTGCCGGCAACAATTTTCAACAAAGTGAATGATATAAACCCAAAAGCCAGCCCGGTGCTGATACTATAACTGAGCGCGATGGAAACAATGATTATAAACGACGGAAAGGCTTCGTCTATTTTGGAAAAATTAATATTGACCACTTCCTTCATCATAAACATCCCGACCATCACCAGCGCCGGGCCGGTCGCATATCCGGGGACAATGCCGATAAGCGGAATAAAAAACAGACCGATAAAAAACATCAGCCCGGTCACAACCGAGGTCAGCCCGGTGCGTCCCCCCTGCTCGATACCGGCGCCGGATTCTATATACGCTGTGGTCGGCGAGGTCCCCAAAAATGAACCGACAATGGTCACAAAAGCATCGATTCCAAGAAGCCGGTCGATCTTCTGGATACGTCCGTCTTTATCAACAATTTTGGCCTTATACGCACACGAGATAACGGTGCCGATACTGTCGAACATATCGATAAACATCATGGCAAATATCGCCCCGAACAATGAACCTTTTAACGCGCCGATAATATCGAGCTGAAAAGCGATCGGTGAAATATCGATATTATATGAAAAGAAATTTGCCGGAAGATGCGTGTCGCCATAAACCAGAGCCAGAAAAGTGGCAAACAGGATCCCGATGATAAGCGAGCCGCGGATTTTAAGCATCTCCAGAATTATCATTGTCAGAAGACCGGTCAGGCCGATCAGAACGGTCGGCGTCAATTCCCCGGCGGTGACAAGCGTAGCATCGCTTTTTACTATTAAACCGATGTTGACCAGGCCCATAAATGTAATAAAAAGGCCGATGCCGACAGCTATGGCATATATCAGTGAACGCGGAACCGCTTCGACCAGCATTTTTCTGATACCGACGACGGTTAATATCAGAAACATCAGTCCGGCCAGGAAAACAATTCCGAGCGCCGTCTCCCAGCTGACCTTTTCACCAAGCACAATTGAGTAGGCAAAAAAGGCGTTCATCCCCATCCCCGGCGCCATTGCAATCGGCGTGTTGGATAATAGGCCGGTCAGAATCGAGGCCAGCCCGGCGGCAATACAGGTGACGGCAATCAGCGCTTCTTTATCCATCCCGGCGGCGGAAAGAATATCGGGATTAACGAAAATGATATAGGCCATCGTCAGAAAAGTTGTCGCTCCGGCGATAACCTCGGTTTTGACATTGGTCCCTTTGGACGTCAAATCTCCAAATATCGGCATTTTGTCTCCTCCCTGAATTGAAACTGATATATAGAAAATGAGTATTAAAAAAACAATCTAAAACAGCTTGATTAATTGAAGATTAAATATTGCGCAAAAAAATAACCCGCCAAAAAGACAGGCTATTTAATTATATAAAAATCAACAAATCGACTTTATTTTTCTTTCGATTTATTGATCTCCTCGATAACTTTGTCGGTAATCTCACGAGGAACTTCCTCGTAGTGCGAAAACTCACGGGTATAGAAACCCTGCCCGGATGTCATCGATCTTATATCGACCGAATAGTTATACAGCTCAGCCAGCGGAACTGCCCCCCGAATTTTCTGGTAACGACCCTCCGGATCCATCCCGGCAATCTTACCGCGGCGGCTGGACAGGTCACCCATAATGTCGCCCGTGAAATCTTCAGGAACCAGAATTTCGACATTATAAATCGGCTCAAGAAGAACCGGTTTACATTGCATAAAACCGTCCCTGAAAGCCATCAATGCGGCAACTTTGAAGGCCATATCAGATGAGTCAACAGCATGATAAGAGCCATAAAAAACGGCCACCTTAACGTCAACTACAGGAGACTTGGACAGGCCGCCCTCCATCATGGACTCAACAATACCTTTCTGAACCGAAGGAATATATTTGCTGGGAATAACACCGCCGGAGATTTCGTCAACAAACGTGAAACCTTCACCTCGAGGATTCGGCTCAATACGAAGATGAACATCACCATATTGGCCTCGTCCGCCCGACTGTTTTTTATAGCGGTGCTGAATCTCAGTTTTCCCCTTTATGGTTTCGCGATAGGCAATTCGAGGCTTAAACTGCTCTATTTCAACGCCGAATTTTGCTTTCAGCTTGGCATTGAGAATCTCGGTCTGGGTCGATCCCTGAGTGAATAAAACCGTCTGCCGCAAAGCCGGATCAACAACTATTTTAAACGATGGGTCTTCATCGTTTAGTTTATGCAAAGCGGTCGATAGTTTTTCCTCGTCGCCGTTTGACTTGGGCCTGATACCGGTATCCATAACCGGTTCGGGATACTCAACCGCCGGAACCACCAGGCCATCCTTTTTACCGCAAAGAGTCTCGCCCATCTTGGTTGATTTTAATTTCACTGTGGCAGCAATATCGCCGGCATTGGCTGAATTAATCTCTTTTCGTTCTTTACCGCTCACAGAGTATATCTGCCCAATACGTTCGTTGCTCCGCTGATTGACATTATACAGATCAAGTCCCTGGGTAATTTTACCGCCCAGAACCTTGAATAGAGAAATTTCACCAATATGTGCTTCGGCCAACGATTTAAAGACATACGCGAGCGGATTGGTATCAGCTTTAATATCAATGCCCACAACTTCTTCAGTACCTTCTTTTAAAAGATTCTGAGTCTGAGCCTTATCGGGTGACGGCAGATAGTCAGCAATGAAATTTAACAGATTATGAATTCCGGAATTCATATCGGCCGAACCAAATAGAATCGGGAAAATAGTATTATCAATAATGGCTTTTTTCAATCCTGAAAGAAGTTCATCCGAAGTTAATTCGCCTTTGTCGAAAAATTTTTCCAGCAAGGCGTCATCGGTTTCGGCGACTGCTTCAATTAGCTTCTGACGAGCTTTTTCAGCCTGATCTTTCATATCACTAGGAATATCGCCTTCGGTTGGCTGACCCTTATCGTCAAAGGTGACACCTTTCATCCGAAGAAGATCAACAATCCCCTTATATTCAGCTCCCTCACCAATAGGCAATTGAATTGGGGTGGCTTTCAGGCCATACCTTTCCTGTAATTGGGCGATAACCTCGGCTGTCTTGACATGCTCTTTTTCAACCTTGTTGACAAAAAACACTCTGGGAAGATTGAATTTTTCTACATACTTATAATGAATTTCGGTTCCGACTTCAATTCCGACATTGCCGCTTAAGACAATAACTGCCGTTTCAGCGACATTTAAACCGGTAATAAGTTCCCCGATAAAATCCGGGTGTCCCGGGAGATCCAATATATTTGACTTAATATTTTTCCATGGACAGGTTAAGATCGACAGGCCAATCGATGTTTTTCTGTTTATCTCACCCTCAGTGAAATCCGAAAGTGAAGTTCCATCATCCACCTTTCCGAGCCGATTCGAGATTCCTGAAGAGAAGGCCATTGCATCGGCAAGGCTGGTTTTGCCACATCCTCGCTGGCCTATCAGCGCCACATTTCTTATCTGTTCGGTGTCATAAACTTTCACCGAGATTTCCTCCTTTGGCAAGACATTATTTTATTAAAACTAATCAGTATAATCCCACTTAGCTGTTTTGTCAAATTGTTTATCGATCCTATTTAATAAAAGTGGTTTTTATTTCATCCAAATAGTAACAATTGAAATAATATTCGGCTTCAGGTTTTTTTTATTTTACAGAAATATCACATTTTTCGCTTTTTACTTTCCGCAACATTATACTTTTGGTATGTATTTCTATAAAGCCACAACGATCAGTTTAGTGCGACTAAGAAAATGGTCCTCCTGAAGTTATGTTTAGCCTGAC
>CBFCZE010000175.1:0-4772 GCA_965602655.1 uncultured bacterium | reverse complement strand
ACCGGTCGGTATTCCGCGCTCCCATAAACCGGTTGCCGTCCAGCCCAGATCGGTCTCGAAATTATCAGCAAAGACAATATTGCTGTTATCAGCAGGTATTAAATTATAAGGCGATGCCGGATTGGGATAATATATCCTGCCCTCGGCCGCCTCTTCGACACTGAAATAATACTCCAGCGTCTCGCCGCATGAAATTGCCGGAAGAGTGGCCTCATATTGGTTTGGCGAAATCTCACTCATCGCCACCGTCTCCAGTTCTGCTGCATTCAAAATGTAATGCAGTTGTCCGCTGCCGGGAACCGGTGTTGCATCATACAAACCAATTGCATCAACTCTGATTAAAGTCGTGACTCCGGGTGTTGCCGTCTCCGGAATTCCATCGGGATACTGCAATACAACACCAACCGGGCGCCTGATAGAAACCGTCGGATCGCCAAATAGATTGGTTTCATAATAACACCAGCGTGATGCTCCTTCATTGATTCGATACAGATTATCTTCTTTGGAATCGTGGTTGGCCCGACCCAACTCGGGCTTATCTTCTTCCGGATTTAAAATCGCATCCCAGAACTCTCGCATATATCGCTGTGAACCGCCATCGACATAATCCGGATATACCCAGTACTCTGTCCACCCCAACCGTGCATTCATAACTGCCGCAAAAGCACCGTGATCGATTTTTGTAGTAACATATTCGGCCCAGCAATCTAGATTATCGAAATGCCCTGCCAAACATCCCTGCGAATACAAAAAAAACAAATTGCTGTTATTGAATTGACCCAAATAATTATAGTGCAGCGTCAGCGCGATCTGTTCATTGCAGTGACCCAGATGCGTAATGATATGATAATTATCATTAACCATCGCTATTATTTCTGATTCCGGCCAAACGTTGCCGGGCCAGTCACGATCATAAAGCCCGTCAATATTATATAGTATTGAAGAAAAACCGGATGTTGTATAACCGCCTGCGTCCGAGCCATCAATTAATTGTTCAAGAGCATCAGCGCCCCATCGCCTGGCCGGCGGTCGATAATCACCCAAATCCTCACCGCATAGAAGTACCTTATTATCATATTCTCCGGATGACGTTAAATACTGGAGAGTTTTGTTAACAAATCGTTCCGCCTCACTTACATTGCCAACCGCCGCCCGGCCAACATAAACTTCCGCAATAAGATCAACCTCGCCGCCAAAGTCGCCGTCACCCGGTTCACCGACCTGGCCATCGCCATCAAAATTAAATGTCCCGTCAAGACAGGCAAAATACAGATCAACCGGCATATCGGCAGCGGTTTCATTCCAGCACGATACGTACATATCCTGCGCCCTGATAACATCATCATCAGCGCCAATTAAAACGTACTCAATATCATCGTTGGTATATGCATCCCTGATATAATCTCTAATCATGCCTGGATTGCGGGCAATACCATCAATGTTATGAATCTCAGTTAATATCCCCTCATAATCATGAAACATTTTAAGCGGAAGAAAGGCATCGGTCATACTTGAAACGGTTAATATTAGAAGATCATATGCATCTCTATTGTCTGGAAGTACGCCAGTATAAGATTTGATTACTTCCTGGTTATCAACCTTACTGGCAACGTTGGAAATATCATCCATCATTCCGCGATACATTGGATTGAACCGATCCGATGGAGAAGTACTGACTATTATCTTCATTTCCGGGAAATAGTCCAACTTACCGGCCAAAGGCGTATATTCTACCGGGGTTAATTTCAAAATAAGAATATCGAACCCCCTGAAACTCTGTACACCGATATTTTCAAATTTCCCGGGCGGAAAGATATTATCTGAGCCGTAGATCGTTTCATCCGGTCGTGGAAGATATTGGTTCTCGTATGGCGACTCCGAAAGCGGTATCGGAGGTCCGATCGGAGCAACCAAAAAGTTACGACCCAAAAGAATCTTATCATTACAAACGACTTCTATATCGACTACATCGTGCCCGGCCGGAATGAGAATCCGGGCACCAATCGAAGGTAGAGCCGGCTCGCCCGGATTGCCGCCGTTGGGAGTCTCGGGCATCCTTATCCAATAATAGACGCGACCATCTATGGTTGTTTTATCTATTTGCGGCCGTTCAAATCTGTAATCGACCACAATCTGATCGGCCAAAACCGAGCATGTCAGAAAAAAGAATAAAACAACCTGTTTAGAAATCAAATAAGATACACTATTCCTCTGATTGAACCGGCTTTTGAAATGACACTTTGACATATTATTCCCTCCTTAAAATTATCAGGCAGTGAAGAAACCTTAAACACATTATTAATATAGGCATAATTTGTTATAGGTCAAGAAAATATTATAAATTTAGCATTTATCCGCCTAATTAATATTGTATAATTTTATGAAATCCTTATATTATTATTGAACAGAATTAAATTGAAATCGTCTATAAAGATGTGGGAAAATATAAAATTAAACAAATAATTATGGGGGATATCATGAAACGAATACTTTTCCTTTCGGTTATTTTTATCCTGGCTTTCTTATTATTACAATGCTCGGAGTCAGTAACCGACTCCGACAATAACAATAATCCGACAGATCCGTCGGATAACCCGCCGGTCGAACCGGGCGAGTTGACCTCGGCTGATAAAACTCTGGCCGATGCCGGCAACGCATTCGGCTTGAAACTTTTCCGCGAAATAGTCGCCAATGAAGTCGATACCAATATTTTTATCTCGCCGCTGTCGATCTCGATGGCGCTCGGAATGACCTACAACGGCGCCAACGGCGAAACCAGAACTGCAATCCAGAATACACTTGAGCTGCATGGTTTATCTCTTGAGGAAGTAAATGGTTCCTACAAAAATTTGATAAATATTTTATCGAATCTCGACCCCAAGGTACTATTTGAAATCGCCAATTCAATCTGGTACCGCGATGGCATTGATGTCAAAGATGAATTTCTAAACCTCAATCAAACCTATTTTAATTCCGAGGTTGAGGACCTTGATTTTAACGACGATACTTCCTGCGACACCATAAATAACTGGGTTGATGAAAAAACTCACGGAAAGATCCCGGAGATAATAGCCCCGCCAATAAATCCTTACGCCATTATGTTTCTTATAAATGCTATCTATTTCAAGGGTGACTGGACCATTCAGTTCGATCCCGAATATACAAGAGAGCAATCATTTTATTTAATGGATGGCTCATCAAACAAATGCAATATGATGACCCTGCAGGACACTTTGGAATATTATGAAAATGAGTATTTTCAGGCGGTCGATTTACCGTACGGCGATGGCGACTACAGCATGACGATATTTTTGCCCAAGAAATATAACGGTGAAAACGTCAATACCTTAACGGCCAAATTAACAAAAAGCAACTTGGAAACCTGGCTGGGGGACTTTGCCGAAAACGAGGTACAACTCTATATGCCGAAATTTGAAGTTGAATACGGTATTAAACTTAAAAAAGCTTTGACCGCACTTGGGATGGGTATCGCCTTTGGTGGTGGAGCAGATTTCACCAATATTGCTGATATGGATCTTTATATTAATGAGGTAAGGCATAAAACTTATGTCAAGGTCGATGAAGAAGGAACCGAGGCCGCCGCTGTTACGATAGTTGAGATATGGACAACATCTGCTGACCCGCCTACTTTTAAAACAATGACAATCAACCATCCATTTCTTTTTGTGATACGTGAACATAATTCAAATTCGATTCTCTTCATGGGCAAAATCACCAACCCGGGATTGTTGGAATAGTTTATATCTTCATATCCAAAAATAATTTGTCGGCAGACATCAAAATGAGTCTGCCGACAATCTATTTTCCAGTGAAAATGCGAAATATTTTTTATTTTTCGGGAAGAAATCTAAAATTTGTTTGTAATATAAACAGATTTGATAATGTAGTATATTACCGAGATCAAATGATTGTCTTTTTGGAATTTAAATAAGGAGGATATTTTGAAAAAAATTCAACTACTACCGGGAATATTATTATTAATTCTAATACTTTGGCAGAATATGAATTTATCACATGCCTCAGAAATTGATAATACTCCTGTATTAACAGCGGCAGATAAAAATCTGGCTCAGGCTAATAATAAATTCGGCTTGAAATTATTTCGAGAGATTGTTTCCGGCGAAGACGATAAAAACATATTTATCTCACCGTTATCAATTTCATTGGCGCTTGCCATGACATATAACGGAGCCAAAGACTCTACCTTTGATTCTATGCAGCAGACTTTGGAATTACATAATATTTCCCTTGAGGAAATTAATAAATCAAATCAAAACCTGTTAAGGATGCTTTCAAATCTTGATTCCTTGGTTATTTTTGAAATAGCCAACTCAATTTGGTACCGTGATACATTCCCCGTGCTTGAAAATTTTATTGAAATGAATCATGCTTTCTATAACGCTGAGGTCCAACCTTTGGATTTCGGCGAGCCCGACGCACACAAATTAATTAATGGCTGGGTAGAAAAGAAAACTCATGGGAAAATCAAAAATATTGTTAGTCCACCAATTGATTCCGAAACCGTGATGTTTCTTATCAATGCAATTTACTTTAATGGTGATTGGAAATATCAATTTGAAAAAAGCCAAACAAAAGAGGACTGGTTTATACTTTCTGACAATACAAAGGAAAAATGCGAATTGATGATGCAGAACAGTTATTTTCATTATTTCGAGAATGAATATTTTCAGGCGATTGATCTCCCTTATGGCAATAATAGATTTAGCATGATGATTTTTCTTCCGAAAACT
>CBFCZE010000174.1:0-4775 GCA_965602655.1 uncultured bacterium | reverse complement strand
ATTAGTCTTATCGCATACAAAAAGCCGGAGGATAAACTCCGGCTTTTTTATTTTATCATATAAATAATCAATTACATCAGCAGTGTCAGAAATACTCCGGCGGCAACAGCTGAACCAATCACCCCGGCCACGTTTGGACCCATCGCCGGCATCAACGGATTAACCCTGCCGTCGGTTTCGTCGGATACGAATTTCTGTACCACCCGCGCCGCCATCGGAACCGCCGAAACGCCGGCCGCCCCGATACACGGATTTATCTTTTTCCGCTTAGATAAAAACAGATTGATTATCTTGGCAAAAATTATGCCCCCGGCAGTGCTAAACGAAAACGCCACCGCACCAAGAACCAGTACCATTATCGTTTTGATATTAAGGAAATTCGGCGCATCCATTGTGGCCCCAACTACCAAACCGAGAAACAGGGTTACGATATTAACCATCGAACCGCCCGCCGTTTTGCGCAGACGTTCGGTGACACCGCACTCGCGAAGCAGATTACCAAACATAAGCATTCCAATCAACGGGGCACTGGAGGGAATTGCCAACGATACTACAATGCCGCTAACAATAGGAAATAAAATAACGGCTGTCTTCGAAACCGGTCTGGCCTGAGGCATATCAATCGCTCTTTCTTTTCTGGATGTCAGCAGACGTAATATCGGCGGTTGGATAATAGGTACCAGCGACATATAGCTGTATGCCGCCACCGCTATGGGACCCAGCAGATGCGGTGCCAGTTGACTGGCAAGAAAAATCGAGGTTGGACCGTCGGCTCCGCCGATAATTCCGATACTGGCCGCCTCTCTTGGCGTAAAACCGAGCAGATAAGCGGCCCCCAAAGCCGTAATAAAAATCCCCAACTGCGCCGAGGCACCCAGAAGAAATGTCATTGGTCGTCCCAACAGCGGACGGAAATCTATCAGAACACCGATTCCCAGGAAAATAATCGGCGGCAGAAGTTCGGTTTTGATACCACTATTATAAATTAATCCAATAATCCCTTCGCCATACGACCCCATCTCGGCCAATGGCAAATTAGCCAGAATAATCCCGAACCCAATCGGAATTAAAAGCAGCGGTTCATAATTTTTCCTGATAGCAAGAAATATCAGAACCCCGGCCACGATAAACATGACCCAGTTGCCCCAGGTCAGATTAGCAAAGCCGGATTGATTTAAAAGCTCTAATGCGGAATTCATCTGACCACCCCTTATGAGATGGTTATAATCGGTTTGGTGGAATCAATCTCATCGCCAATTTCGACATGAATTCCGGTAACGGTACCGCCCAGAGGGGCTTTTATGTCATGATTGGCCTTCATCGCTTCCACAGCCGCAACAACATGTCCTTTGTGAACCCGATCTCCTTCATTTACGTAAACATCAACCACTTCCACCGTTCCGGCAAAAGTCGAATAGACTTTAGTTCCTCCGATCACAGCCGCCGGAGCAGGCGCAGGATTCGCCTGTGTCGCCGCCGGAGCTGTCGCCACCGAACCAGACGGTTCAATCGTTACCGTAAAGGTTCGGACCTTGGGACCTTCCTGTAAAATACAACGCGATGTTGTTGGACCTGTAATCACTCCGCCAACGGCCGGGTTAGCGGCCGGTGCCGCCACCGCTTTTGGTTCTTCCTCTTTCTTCAGTGGAACATCTATTTTTGGTTTGCCGGTAAGCAATCGAATTCCTTCGTTGACCTCCATTTTCTTACCCGGCACCATCGAGGCCATAACAAGGAAGATGTTTTTATCATCAACCGGAAGATTTCTTTCTTCAAGCGCCTTTTTGGCCGGCTCGATATTTTTTGGAGCCGCCTCCAGCGGATCACCCTCAAAAACAGGTAAATCCAACTGTTCCGAAGCAATTTTGACAACTTCCGGATCGGATGGTAAAGGCGTTTTGCCAAAATACCCAAGGACCGCTCGGCCATAACCGGCTTCTATTTTCTCCCAGCGTCCATACATAACGTTGTTGAACGCCTGCAGCCAATACTGCTGACTGCCCGGGGTAACCGATGTCCAGGCGCCACCCGCTTCAACCACCACCGGGAATTCGGCGAGAACATCGCCATACTTATGAAGAATACCGGCTTTGACCATCATATGCACATTCGGTCCGATGGCACCGCCCGGCATCGGGAAACCAACCACCCGTGCATCGGCGGTTGTCGTCGTTGGATTGAAATGGTAATCTTTCATCAAATCGTTGAGCATATCTTCAATTTGCGACATCTTACTGCCGTCTATATCCAAAGAATATCCGGTACCTTTTAAAGCATGTTCCATCGAGCGAACATCAGGCTGCACCGTGCCGCTGGCCATCGGACGAACTGATAGATCGATACCATCAACACCGCCCTCGATTCCGGCCATATAGCAGGCCACAGCCATACTGGCCGTATCATGAGTATGTTGCCACAGCGGCATTTCCGGAGGCATGATTTTCCTGAGACCCCTGGCCGTTTCATAACAGGTTTTCGGATCGGTTGTACCACTGGCATCCTTCATACAGATGCTGTCGATCTGGATTCCGCTATCGAGCAGACGCTTG
Organism: uncultured bacterium; assembly: GCA_965602655.1. GTDB lineage: Bacteria > Zixibacteria > MSB-5A5 > GN15 > PGXB01 > JAAERC01. Next base: position 2,226 of record CBFCZE010000174.1, on the reverse strand, counting down.
CCAATATTAATATAAAATTCGGCTGTATGTACTTTATCCGAATGGAACGGAAGTCCCATCAGGGCGATACAAACCTGATGGTGCATTCCGGAATCGATAATCGGTTTGCCGGTCTTGATAAGGTTATCGACATCATTCATATAATCGAAATTACGATCCCAGGTCGTCCCATACTTTGTCATCAGTTTGGCCTGGAGATCAAGACCTTCGATTGACTGCGTTGTCAACGTCACGCCCGATACCGAACGAGTCAATATCTGCAGATCGACATCCGGTCCCACCGCCTCACGCATCGCTTTCATATCTTCAAATGGATCCTCGCCAAGATAAAAATAGGGCGCCTGATAACGAGCGCCACCGCCAAACTCAAAATGACGGATACCTAATTCGGCCGACAGTTTCATAGCCGGCAGAATATCATTAAGGCGAACCTTGCCGCCAAATGAACTTTGCAGACCGTCACGAAAAGGGGTGAACATCACCCTGATAGTTTTTGGTGACTCGGTAAATATCATAATTCCTCCTCAACCCTGGTGATTATTGTTCCGGGGTAAATTGTCTTGTACGTAGTGGCTATCGCGGCCATTGCCGCCTCACCGGTACCTGTCTTAACTTCGGGAAAAACAACAATAATGAGACGCATAATTACGGCCAGTACGGCAAGTAACAAAAATACTCCCGTAAAAGCGGCGGCGCAAATAGATATTAAATCTGGCGAATTCATAGATTAACTCCTAACCGGTCCGAATGAACAGCCAAACCGGGAAAAAAGAATGAACCCTTTTGGGGATAGAACGGGTCCCACAAATTTAAAGCAATTTTCGACATTTATATTTCTGACGAATTTAATGTGTTAAGAATAGAAAATCAAGCAATATCAAGAGAAATCGAGAAGAATTCAGTCTTTTAATGCCAGCCGGCCTTTTATAATCGGCCTGGCTTTTCCTTCAAGAAACAGCTCCAGATTATTGCCGATACTTGCTACCCGTCCCTCAATTATTTCATCCTGCCTTTCTTCTTCCGATAAAATCGGGTCCGGCTTTATTATTACCTGACGGCCGATTATAACCGATCTCTGGCGATAAATATCAAGAAGCTGGGAATAGCCACCATCAAGAAGCAATCGGTAATTCCTTGCCAGATTGGTAATTAGGTTAAAAAAGACAGAACTTTGGCTGGCCTGATCGAAATTTTTTGATAATTTCTGAAGCGATGTTGATTCCGGCACAAACGGCGTCGGTTCAACATCCGGCGCCGATTCAACATTTAATCCTATCCCCAAAAAGGCGCCGGAGACTTTGTTGCCTTCAGATAAAGTATGAGCCAAAAATCCGCAAACTTTGGAGTTGTCTATTAAAATATCATTGACCCATTTCACCACCGCTTTTTCTTTTAAATCATCGATACAGTCAATCGTCTGCAAAACCGAAACCGCCGCCAGAATACTGAAGCCGGGCGCAAACTGTTTGACCGGCCTATCCGGTTTAAGGAATACCGACAGATGAATATTCCCCGGCAGACTGATCCAGTAGCGGTTGCGCTGACCGTGAAACCTCCGTCCACTGTCGGCCAGACAGAGCGTTTTGTCGGGAATATTTTCACCGGCTCTTTTTTTATTTATCAGCAAATCATACTGCGATTGGGACGCATTCTTAACAAGAAACAGATTTTCCCAGAACTTTTCTGATTTTATCTCTGACTCAAATAGATTATCAGTTTGGAATAAATTTTCTGCCAGATTTTTTATTTCAAAATCAAGATTATCCCTGTCGACAATTTGCCAGTTTGGCTTATTGGTTACAATCTTGCAAGCAAATGAATGATTATCCGCAAATATCTTCAATTTCTTATTCCTTGTAGGGCAGGTGTCCCCGACACCTGCCAATTTTATTCGCACTGTTGTAGGTCAACGCTCCCCGACGGTTGACATTTTTGTGCTGTCGGGTCGCCGCACCCGACAGACAATTGTCGAAACTCTCCAAGATTTCGACCTACCATCAAGCCCAAATCGTCATTGCGAGGAGTTCACCGGAGGTGAATGACGCGGCAATCTCCAAAATTCCTCTTATGAGTAGAGTATATATGAAACTCAAAAAATAATCAACTTCTCAATTCCATCAAATTCAACCGCACTTTTTTATTGTATAATTGTAGAATAGTTAATAGATTTATTATATTACTATTAATCATGTGGGATTCTAAATGCTAAAACTGTTAAAATTCAGC
>CBFCZE010000173.1:0-4818 GCA_965602655.1 uncultured bacterium | reverse complement strand
TGATTTTCATCTGATAGCATCGAATGCAGGGCGTGTCCGGCCTCATGGGCAACGGTGAAAACTTCTTCGAGGGTTTCGTCATAGTTAAGAAGTACATAAGGATGAACCCCGTAAACACCGGCCGAGTAAGCGCCGGTACTTTTACCCTCATTTTCGAAAACATCGACCCAGCCGCCGCTGAAAAGTTCTTTCATTTTTGCCTGGTAATCTTTGCCCAGTGGCGCCACCGATTCAATAATCAATTTGGTCACATCGTTATAGTCATAGGCCTGCTCATATTCGACCAGCGGCGCAAAACCATCGTGCAAATGATAGCTGTCCAACCCCAAAACTTCTTTACGCAGTTTCATATATCTTTTAATCGGTCCGGTACCTTCTCTAACCGCGGCCAAAAGAGTTTCATACACTTCAAGTGGAATATTACTACCGTCCAGCGCCGCCTCAAGGCAGGAACCATAATTTCTGGCCTGCGCGCGCGCCCAGTTTCCCTGAAGCACGCCGTTATAAATAGCGGTATAAGTATTTATATTGGCGTTAAATACATCATAAAGCGCTTTAAATATTTTGGCTCTGTCGGCCTGAACGCGACTGGTTTTGAGAGTGGCAAAAGTTTGAGTTTCTGTGGCCCTGACGGTATCGCCGGTGGACAGAACAACATCCTCGTAGTCGATATCGGAAACCGATATTTTCTGATAAATCGAGCTCGGCGTTCTATTGAACGGCCCGAAATATGAAAGAAGCTGTTCCTTTTCCTCATCAAGTACGTGAGCCTGTGTGCGATAAAGATTTTCTATTCCAAAGCGGTAGGGCGCCAGTCCTTCGTTTTCATTCAGCCACGATTTCATCGTTTCCCATGGAATTTTTAACATTTCCGGGTTGAACCATGAAGAGGCAATATTAAACTTTGAATAAAGGATTCTAATTTCCTGGAATTTTGCCGCCATATCATTGTCGCGGGTATCAATTTCGCTTTGGAGTCCGGCGTAGCGATAGACTTTATATAATATTTTACCCAGCTCATCCCCCAATAGATAGGCTTTTAGAAGACTCTCAGGACCTTCGCTAAGCGTTCCCTGTAAAGCGGCGTACTCATCCATCAGCTTTTCCATTTTGGCCATATCGGCCGACCAGGCTTCCCAATCGGGATAAATATCTGTGAAATCCCATTTGTATTCATCCGGGATTTCATCGCGAATAAGCGTATTCGGTTTGGCCAGCACAAATGGGACAGCTGATGTCAGTGCAAATAATGTTACAACCATTATAACGGCGATTGGTCGGTATGCCGGTTTCATTTTACCTTACCTTTCATAATATTTCAATAATATCTTTTTATAGTTTTGCAACTTCTTCTTCCAATTGAGTAACCAGTTTGTCGAGCTGATCTATAACGGCCTGGAAGGTTTCGGGCTTGGTCAAATCCACGCCGGCCTTTTTCAACTGCTCCATCGGGTAATCGTTGCCCCCCGATTTCAGAAGTGTCAGATACCTGTCGAGAGCCGCTTTTCGGATTTTTTTGTCTTTCGATTTGATTTCTTTATAAATCTGTGCCGATGTGGCAAAACAGGTAGCATACTTGTAGACATAATATGGTGTTCCATAGAAATGACTGATTCGTGTCCAGGTTGAACGATACAGACTATCAAAGGTAACGATATCACCGTGATAATCTTTCCAGATACCTTGATACAGATCGCTGAGATTTTTGGCCGTAATCGGCTGACCCTGCTCAACCATTTTGTGCGCTTCCCACTCAAATTCGGCAAACATCGCCTGGCCGTAGAAGGTACCCATAATATTTTCAATTGCCTGTTGAAGCAGAGCCGCACGCTCAATCGGCTCTTTGGTACGTTCAAGCATATAATCCAAAAACAATGCTTCATTCAGAGTCGAGGCTACTTCAGCAACAAATATAGTGTAGCTCGATGTGGCAAATGGCTGATTTTCATTCGACAGCATCGAATGCATAGTGTGTCCGGCTTCGTGCGCTAATGTAAAAACATTTTCGAGAGTTTCATTGAAATTCATTAAAATATAAGGATGAACGGCATAAACACCGGCCGAAAATGCGCCGCTTCGTTTACCATCGTTTTCATAAACGTCAACCCAGCGATTGGCAAAAATCTGTTTCATCTTTTTTTGATATTCTTTACCGAGAGGTTTGACCGACTCAACAACCCATCCGGTTATTTCATCATAGTCGTAAGTTTTGCTAATATCAACAACCGGAATACTGCCGTCGTAGCCATGATATTCTTCCAGACCGAGAAGCTTTTTGCGAAGAGCATAATATCTAATAGCCGGGCCAACTCCCTCCTTAACCATTTTCACCAGATTTTCATATACCTCAAAAGGTACATTATCGCCTTCTAAAGCGGCTTCCAAAGTTGAACCATAGTTACGAGCCTGAGCCGACGCCCAATCACGCTGTAAAACACCGTTGTAAATGGCGGCATAGGTATTGGCGTTGGCGTGGTAGGTTCCATAATATTCATCAAAGGCAAGAGCCCGGTCGGCCTGATTGCGGTTAGTGCCGAGAATATTATAATATTGCCCGGAAGTCATCGTTACTGTTTCTCCGGTTGAAAGAGTAACGTCCGGAAATACTATGTCCGATGTGGACAGTTCCGAATAGATAGAACCCGGTGTTCCTCTAAACTGACTGAAGTATGAAAGAAGCTGTTCTTTATCTTCATCCAGAACATGTTCCTGCTGGCGATATAAATTCTCTATGTTATAGCGATACGGAGTTAATTCTTCTGTATTATCCAGCCAGGTTTCCATTGTTTCCCAGGGGATGGACAGAAGTTCCGGAGCGAACCAGGCGGTAGCAACGCCAAATTTAGAGAATAAAATCCGTACCTGCTGGACCCGAGCCGACATCTCATTATCCCGGGTATCAGTAACACTGGAAAGAGCCGGATAACGATAAACTTTATATGCCAAAATATTTAATTCATCATTTAGCTTAAAGGCATGTAGAAGCTGATCCGCCCCCCCCGAAAGGGTACCTTTTAAGGCGGCATAATCATCCATAAGTTTTTCAAGCTGAGCAAGCCCGGCTTCCCATGTTTCCCAATCAGGATAAATGTCGTTTAGATCCCATTTGTATTCATCCGGGATTTCATCGCGATTAAGGGTATTTGGTTTTGCTAATACCACCTGACTGACCAGAAGAGCCAATCCCAAAATAGTGATAATTAGCGCTGAACTGAAGGTGCGGTTTTTGGAATACATTTTCTTTTCCTTATAAATTGAATTATTAGCTTATCATTTTCTATAATAAACGAAAATATATCCAGAATGTTTTAATTAAATAGCAAATTCAGCATATATTTATTATGGGTCTATTTGTTGACACGACATAATATTTTAAATAAACTTATATTATGAGTGATATAGCTAAATTTTTGGAAATTGTGCGAAGTGAATTTCCGGAGGACAGGCTGACTTTTCAAAAAGGTATCCCTACTTTCCATCCGGAAACAGCCGCTGAGGCCGGTTCACTGTTTGAAAAGGCCAATAGTTTCGGACAGAAACTATTTATTAACGGATTTGGGAATATTATCGAACCGGATAGAAAACAGTTTGAGAACAGTTTGGTAGTAAAATCAGATCGGCTTAACAGCTTGATTGAAACTGTGGCGGGTGACTATTATGTTATTGTTGGCGCTGGATACCCTCTAAAAGAGATAAATTTGGCATTAGAAAAAGATAACTTTTTTCTTCCGCATGCAAATCTTCCGTATGTCGGTTCGGTTGGCGGCGCTCTGGCAATCGGTTTGACCGCAGATTACTCCGGCGTTGATTTACCAATAAGCAAATACTTTATTCAAGCTGAGATAGTTGATCCGCAGGGGAAAATAATAAATCCCGGTTCGGCCTGTTTTAAATCCGTTTCCGGGTTAGATATTGTTAAGATATATTCACCCTCATGGGGATTACTGGGGATGATTATAACCGCTACATTCCGTGTGATGCCAACCTCGGAACTTCCCGATTATGAAAATATTAAAATGCGCTCGATAGATTATGATAAATTTGTATCGACATATAAAAATCCGGGCGACAATAATTCGGCGCAATATTCGATAAAAATCAAAGAAAAGTTCGATCCCAATAATATTCTGCCGTTGCGTTAATTATTTTTCGATAGTTTCATTACAAAGACATCTGATAAATTTTTATAATATCCTTTTTGAAAAGCGGTTTGGGATTGTACAGGCTCTTTCCGTCGGCTGAATATATTCGAAGCGTATCGTCGGCCATTGATTCGAATTTGGAATCATCGGTTATACCCACATCGGAAAGCTTCAGATAACATTTTACCGATTTCAGAAATTCTATCATACCATCGACAGACGCTTTGGCCATTTGTTTTTCATCCATTAAATCTTCGTTGGCACCGAAAAGCTCTTTTGCCATCATGGCGTATTTTTCAGGCCGTGATGAAAAACTGTATTCCATCAGGCGGGGCAGCAGTATCGCCAGACCGCGTCCGTGGGAAATATCGTAATGTCCGGAAAGAGCATGCTGTATAGCGTGAAGCGGGTATGATCCGCCGCGGCCCTGATTGATAAGTCCTGATAGCGCCAGTGTCGATGCCCACGACAACTGCGAACGGGCATTAATATCTTTGGGATTTTTGATAACTTTCGGAAGATTATCCATCACGGTGCGGATAATCGATAGCGCAAACCTATCCTGAATCGGCGTGTTTTCAACGCCGGTGAAAAATCCCTCGATTACATGGCAGATTATATCGACGCCGCCATCTATGGTATAATTTTCCGGAACGGTCAAAGTCAATTCCGGGTC
>CBFCZE010000172.1:0-5050 GCA_965602655.1 uncultured bacterium | reverse complement strand
TTTTTTCTTTTTCTTTTTAGGTTTCTTGGTCTCTCTTTTTTGCGGAACTTTTTTACCCATCTTCAATCACCTCCAAAATAAAACTCTTTCCCACACACTAATATATTTTATCGGTCAAACATACTCCATATAGAGTATAACAAATATTTTTATTTCAATGCAAGCAGAATAGCTAATGCCCGCAATTATTTTACAAACCACTTATTTTTACGCCGAATAAAATTATAGCTTGGCTTGAAAGAAATAAAGCTGTTATATTAATTAATCGAATTTAATCCGGCGGAATCAATGTTGTACTGTTTTATCTTTAGACGAAGAGTCGATTCCGGAATATTCAAAAATGCGGCCGCATGTTTTTTGACGCCCCCCTGATCGCGCAGGGCCTTAATGATAAATCTTTTTTCGTACTCGGCCAGATAATCATAGAGTGAGAATTTATCACTAAAATCAATATCGGTATTTATTTCAAGTTCGTACCCATCACCATTACCGGATGCTTTGGTAATCTTGCCTGACAGAAGCGATGAGTCAATCACTCCGGTCTCGCCGGATAACAATACCAGTTTTTTAACTTCGTTCTCAAGTTCACGAACATTGCCCGGCCAATCAAAAGCAACCATCATTTTCATCGTATCCGGAGTAAATTTAATCTTTTCGCCGGCAAAATGCCTGATTAGAATGGGGATATCCTCACGTCTTTCGCGCAGAGGCGGTATCCTTAAACAGAGCGCAGTTAGGCGATAATACAGATCCTGACGAAAACGTCTGGCTTCCATTTCAACTTTTAAATCTTTATTGGTCGCTGAGATGATTCTGACATTAACCTTAAGAGGTCTGGTTTCGCCCAAACGGACAATCTCTTTTTCTTCAAGAATCCGGAGCACCTTAGCTTGTATTGCCAAAGGCATATCAGCTATCTCATCGAGGAAGAAAGTACCGTTGTCGGCCTCCTCAAACAGACCGGTCTTATCTTTATCGGCACCGGTAAAGGCACCTTTTTTGTATCCAAATAGTTCAGACTCAAGAAGTGATTCGGGCAGCGCCGCGCAGTTAACCGATATAAACCGTTTATCCCGACGATTGGAACTGTAGTGAATGGTCTTGGATAATAAATCTTTGCCGCAGCCAGTCTCGCCTTCAATAGATAACGAAATATCGGAATCGACAACCTGCTGCGCCCGTGAAAGCATCTCAATCATCGGTTTGCTCTGGGTGATAATATTCGGGAAAGTTGCTTTCTCCAGAAGCTGTGCTTTCAGTCTTTTATTATCTTCTTCAAGAACTGTCTTATCATATTCGGCCAGCTTAAATGATATCAGATCAGCAAACCCAACCACAAAATTCAATTCATTTTGTCCAAACGGTCTTACCGTACCGTTCGATGACAGTCGATCAAGATAGAGATATCCGGTTATTTCATTTCGAAGCCTCAGCGGAGTAACCATAATGCTGGAAATTACTTTACCGTTTTCAGCCGGTAGAAGATCATTAATAAAAGGATCCCGACGAGTATCAAACATAAGTGTTGGTTTTTCAGCGTCTATTTCCTCGCCCAAAAGTTCCTCAAACTGTTGTGCAAATTTTTTCTGCTGATGATTAGATAAATTGGTCTGAGAAAGAATTTCTGTCTCGTTTTGGCCGATGCTATAAATAATGATGCGTTCAGCATTGGTACGGGCGGCCAGGATATTCAATATCTCCTCAATCTGTCCAGCTTTTATATCACCGTATTCTCTCTCACTAAAGTAATTGCCAAAAATTTTGTATTCATTTTCCGGGCTCAGCGAAACAGTCACCGCCAGCTTCGATAATTCCTGCATGTATAACTGGATCGAACGAATTCGAGCTCGTTCGGATATTTTCTCAAAAATCTTTTCGGCTTCATACAGATTTTTAAATCCGTTAGAAATATTGGCATGCCCACAACAGAAAATTCCCTGCTTAAAGCGGCATTCACCAGACCAATAGAAAAGCTTCAGAGAATTAAAAAGCTTAAAAGCCTCATCATAAAGCTTAACTATGCTATTATAATTCTTTTCACCCGAATCAGAATAAATTCTGGCCACAATTAATAGTGAGCGAGCCAGATCATAATTATCACCTATCTCACGAATAACCTCCAACCCATCCTGGCAATAATCAATGGCCGAATTATAATTTTTCCGCGATGCAAATATCTCGGCGATTACAATTCGACAAAGACCAATTTCAGCTTTTTCTTCCAAGCGTATTGATAAATCGAGCGCCTTCTGGGCAATCCGCAAAGCATCATCAAGATTTTCAAGAGCCTGTTCCACCAGAGCCAGCCTTCTGGCAATTTGAGTAATCAGAGTTGATTCGCCCGCAAGCTCGCAGCCCATATCATACGCCTTGGCCAGAATTTTCCTGGCGCCCACGATATCACCCATCTCAAAGGCAAGCTCGCCTTCATACTCCTGCAGGATAATACTCTCTCGACCAAAATTATTCTCTTCGATCATCATCGACGCCGATTTTAATTCCCGCGAGGCCAGAATAAACTGTCTTTGCCTTAGGTAAAGATAACCAAGCGATAAATAATCTCTTAATACCGTCGTTGGTTGTTTAAGCTCATGAGCCAATTTAAGAGAAGTTTTCAGATTATGTTCAGCCGATTTCCAGTCACCGGTATGAATTTCGATACGACCCAGATTACCAATCAGCCGCGCCATACGAATGTTGTCACCCTTTGACAGTTCAATTGAATCATTGACATATTGGACTGCCTTTTTAAAATCACATTTTATAAAAGCTAACTTGCCCAATCCATTCAGGGCGTCAATCATGCCTTCCTGATCATTTATTCGGCGGAAAAATGCAAAAGCGTCACGAATACAGACTTCTGCCCGGCCTAAATTGCCCAGGGCAGAATAATTTTTATAGAGTAACCATTGAACCCGACCCACTCGACCGTGGAGAGCCGATAAGGCCAATAAGTTATTAGCTTTTTCGCATAACTTTATTGATTCTGAGTAATCCCCGGCATTAAAGAAGTCTCTTGCCTTAAGCAGATTATAAAGACCCAGCTCAAACCCTTCGGGACTGTAATCCGATTCCCGAAGAATACTTAGCGCTTCGCTTGCAATTTCGGGCTTCCTTTGGCGGAACAACTCTTCGATTTCCAAAAGCCTGCGATCAAAACTTATTTTTTGACGTGAGGTTAGGCTCATAAAATCTTTCTTGGCTTCAGCTTATTTTTAGTTTAGCTCGTGTTCACTGCAATCTTGCTATCATTCGCTGCGGCGCAATTAAAATTGCTACAAAACAGTATAAGCAAACAAAGAAAACTTAATCAAAGATAAAATACTGCCTACATCTTTTAGTGCTTTGGGCGTAGCAGTGCTGAATACCATTTTGTCTGGTTTATCATAGGTGGGAGGATTAGGATTTACAGCATCAAGGCCGCCGCCATCCCCTCCGCCGCCGCCGATTTCTTCATCCCAGGGATGCTCATCTCCGCCAAAAGCAAAAGGACCGTTCAGGCAAAAAATAGCCAGGATGAGCGCAAACATTATTGTAAATATTTTAGCCATCCTCATAATATCAGCCTCCTTTATTAAATCAAACGGGCAATTTTCTTATTTATATGCCCAACATTAAATTACTAATATTTAAATAAATTATTCTGTCGTTTCTTCCCTCTTAAAGACATCGCAATTTCTGCTTATACTCAACTTATTAAATATCAACAAGTTTGTCAAGAGAAATATTTTTCGGCGCAATAATTGCGCTAATAATAATTATCGAATGAATTTTTGGGCCAGCCACGATTTCCTTATATATACAGATTTCTCAGGACACAACTCATGGCAACACCAGCAATTTATACAAAGATCATAGTCTATCACCGGCGACGAGCCGTTGTCACTGCTCATAGCGCCTACGGGACAAGATGTTACGCACGTATTACAGCCTGTGCAGAAGGCCTTATCTATATCCGGCCGAACCCAGACAAACGGATCAATAAGTCTGACGAGAAATTTCGGAATTAACTCCATCGTTCGGTTGGAGGTTAATTTAAATCCGGAAACTCTGGCCGATTCGAGACTTTTGCCGACAATTTCGACAGCTTCGGGCCAGCCGATACCCAATCCGGCTTCAGCGGCGATTCTGGTTGTCGGGACACTATCCGGTTTCAGGCCGATAATCTCCGAGGCCACGGCGTCGACCGCAACCGGATCGGTCGATGAGATTATCAGATTTGACCGGTATGGCTGTCCCGATGACGGCCCCTCACCCTCCATCGATAAAATTGCATCCATTATTGTCAATCCGGGCGGACAAAGCGATAAAATATCGACTATCACCTGCGCGAAATCTTTCGGTTTGGGATATTGTTTGTGATAGTTCGCCTTGCGGAAACCGGGGATTAAACCAAACATATTTTTAACGCCACCGGTCATCAATGTTAAAACATGCGTTTTCAGCTTGGGGAGACTGATAATAAAATCGGCCTCAATAGCCGGTTTGGCCAGATAATAGGTCCGGCCGTTGGTTTCAAATTTTTCAACGCCCGATGCCTCAAAATTGACCAGTTCGATATTCTCCCGTTCGGCCATGTCCAGAAAACCGGTATTTCGCCAGACCCGTTTTACACCCCGTTTGGCACCGCCGGGCGAATCACCGATTTTTACCTCGGCGCCGAGTTTTCTCACCTCACGGGCAACCGCGGCGGCAAATTCGGGATGAGTCGTAATCGCCCGTTCCGGCTCTTTGGCTGATAGAAAATTCGGTTTAAGGAGAACATTCATCCCCGGTTTGATAAACTGTTCCAGCCCGCCGATAAGGTCGAGCGATTCTTTGACTTTTTGGGAGACCACATCGGGATCATAACCGGGGCAGTCAACAATAGCTACTTGTGGTTTCAGTTTCTCCAGCATCCTGTATATATTACGAAATTAATGAAGGAAATGAAAAGGAAATTGAAAAGAAGTTGTTGAAAGGAAATCATATATAAAAAGGCGAAAGAAAGCCACACGATCTTGTGCCGAGCGGGTCCTCAGACCCGCCGGAATATCCCGGTCAATCTAAG
>CBFCZE010000171.1:0-5061 GCA_965602655.1 uncultured bacterium | reverse complement strand
ATAAATATTATCAGATTATAATCTAATTTTTTCATAGAATGAAAGAAACAGATTGATACGATATTATGCAATCAGAAAATAATTTATAAATTCCCGTAGGTTAGGAGCCATGCGCTCCTGACTATTCTGCTTTCCTCTATCCCCTACTCATCATTTGGTAAGAGAGGATAAGGGAAATTGTCATTCCATAAACCAAATCCAGTAACCGCGCTAATAATATATCTACTTGTGGTCATGTATTCATTTTTTGTATCTTTGTCCCCATATAATGGAGAAAGGCCGCGCAAATAAACAACCCAGGCAGGTTCCCCCGGTGGAGAATCATCTTTGGAATATAAAACATAAATAATAATAATTGATTTTGCGATTGCGGGATAAAACTTGCATTTGTTAAATATGTCGAATATTGAGAAAACCGGGAGTTCACTTGGTAAACCCTTAAATCCCCACGAGAGTTTTTTTACCTGCTCCAAAAAAGCTTTGTGCGCGGCAGATGTCCACATCTGCCCGAGGATAACCATTCCAAACAAATTCACTATCAACTCACACTTAATTCATATCCGCCTCTGTCTGTACATTAATAATTATGGATAAAGGAAATTACAATTTTGCCACAAAGTTGATAGCAAAAGTCAAAAAATGACGGAACGAACCCAACTCGCTGTATTTGAATAGGTGAATATGAGTTACAAGGAATTTTGGAAATTTCAGTAAACAAAAAAGTCAGGAGCGCACGGCTCCTACAGGTCTCAAAAACTTTTTATATACAAAACGAACCCATTTTCGCTGTAATTGCATGCGATAGTATTAGTTATAAGGAATTTTTGAGATTTATGGAGAACAAAGACAAAAAAAGTCAGGAGCAAAATACTCCTGACTTACAAAATGAACATGGATTCCCTAATTTCACGGGAATGACATCAAAATCTACGCTTTGTACTCATCGGTCAGGTCGGTGTTGGTGGCAGTGTCAAAGACCTTGAACTCCTGGACCGGAATAGTCGTATCGCGGATAACATTTATCTTTATCCCGAGTATCTTCATAATCTTATTTACTCGATTGATACCGTTAGTCATCATCGAATCGGCCAGATGCGGATTCACCGCCAGATCATACTTTTTGAACTGCCCGTCGGTTTTGGCCCGATTGAACCATCGCTCGATTTTTGTCGCCACCGTCTCACGCGAAAGAATCCGCCCCGCACCATGACAATGCGGGCATGGTTCCGAGAATGTCATCGTTAGCGATGGCCGAATACGCTCGCGGGTCATCTCCAACAGACCAAAATCATTGACAGGATTAATTGCCCGCTTGGCGCGGTCATTTCGGAACACATTCTTAAACTCTTCATATAGCTTACGGCGGTTTTCGAATTTATACATATCGATAAAATCGCAAACGATAAGCCCGCCCAGATCGCGAAGTCTTATCTGCCGCGCAGTTTCCCGCGCGGCCTCGATATTAGTTTTATAGATTGTCGATTCCTGGTCTCCCTTACCGACAAACCGCCCGGTGTTAACATCGATAGTCACCATCGCCTCGGTCTGGTCAATAATCAGATACGACCCCTTTTTGATCCATACCTTCCGGTCAAGCATCTTTTCAATTTCCGACTCCAGCTTATACAGATCAAAAAGCTGTGTCTCACCCTTATAAAGTTTCACTCGATCTTTAAGATGCGGCATCACCTGACGAACATACGCCATAATGGTTCGGTATTCGGATCGATCATCAACCAGCAGCCGCTCGACATCATCAGTGAAAATATCACGGATAATCGAGGTCGTAATCTCGACCTCCTTATGAATCAAAACCGGCGACGGCATCGTCTCGGCTCGTCTGCGGAGCCTTGTCCAGAGCTTGAGAAGTCTTTTTATATCGGAACGAAAATCTTTTTCTTCTTTTCCCTCGGCCTCGGTCCGAACAATCAGTCCAAAACCTTCCGGACGAAGCGGATGAACAATTTTTTTCAGCCGTTTTTTCTCGTTCCAATTCGATATTTTTTTCGATACCCGCACATGATCATCATCGGGCACCAGCACCAGAAACCGGCCCGGGATGGAAATTTCGGTCGTGACTCGTGGACCTTTGGTCGAAATCGGTTCCTTGATTATCTGAATGAGAATATCCTGCCCCTCCTGAAGTACCGTTTCGATTCCCTCGCGGCGTCCCTTGCGGACTATATCAGCCGGCGCCTCTTCATCGTCGAGAAGTTCCGACTCATACCGCTGAGCGGCTGTGACATTTCCCATATCGGAACCATGCAGAAACGCCGCCTTTTCCTGACCGATATCTATAAAGGCCGCCTGCATTCCCGGCAAGACGGTTTTTATCTTACCCTTATAAATATTGCCGACCAGTCTTTGCCACTGCGGCCGTTCGACATACAATTCAACCATCTTGTCATCTTCTAAAATCGCCGCTCTTGTTTCGTACTCCGAACAATTGATTACAATTTCTTTTTTCATAAACTTAATTTGAGCCAATTACTGGCTGTCCCCTAAAATTTCTTTCTGGCGGGGCCGGTATCCTTGAAGGAACTGATCCCCGCTCATTTTTGCTTTGCCTTCCGGCTGAAGCTGTAATATTTCGACTACTCCCTCGGCGGTCGAAACTAATAATTTGTGTTTGTCTTTGATAATCTGCCCCGGTTGCAACTTATTTTCTGTCTGGACTTTGGAAACTTTGCCTTTATAAATTTTCATTCGATTGCCACGGAAAGTTGTGTATGCTCCTGGAACCGATGACAATCCTCGGATGAAATTGGCAACGGTTTTCGCCGGATTATCCCAATTGATAATCGTATCCTGCGGCATTATTTTCGGCGCCGGGGTTGCTTCTGAATCATCCTGAGCCAGTAACTCAAAATTGCTCGACTCTATCAAATCCAATGTCTTCCCAATAACCGGTCCAGCTTTCTCCGACATCCGGGCATATAACTCATCGAATGTCTCCTCCGGCTCGATAGCGATTTTTTCCTGATAAATAATATTTCCGGTATCGACTTTCTTTTTCAGGAAAAATGTTGTCAATCCGGTTTCGGTTTCGCCATTAATCAGTGCCCAATTTATCGGAGCCGCCCCGCGGTATTTTGGTAAAAGCGAGCCATGAAGGTTTATTGAACCAAATTTTGGAATGGAAAACAGCTTTTCCGGCAGAATTTTGAATGCAACGACAACAAAGATGTCGGCGTCGAATTTTTTAATCTCGTCGATGAAGCTGTCATCTTTAAGCGATGTTGGCGTAAGCACTGGAATACCAAGCGCTTGCGAGGCCGATTTTACAGCTGTCGGAATCAGCTTTAATCCCCGCCCCGATTTTTTATCGGGACCGGTCACAACGGCCAAAATCTGGTGTTTTTTGCCAAAAGAGCCGGAAGAACCGGAATACAAGTATTCCAGCGGCCGCCGGGCAAAATCCGGCGTCCCCATAAGAACTATTTTCATATGTTTGTCGTTCGCGGCTGAATAACCGTCATCGCTAATTTAGGAAGCGGCGCTAAGTTTCTTCAGTTTGCCCTTTATCAGGGCGCGGGAGACAGATGAGAGATAATCAATAAAAAGCTTTCCTTCAAGGTGGTCATATTCATGGAGTATCGCGCGGGCCATCATGCCGGACGCCTCCATCTCAAATAAATTTCCTTCCTGATCGGTTGCTCTGACTTTAACCATTTCCGGGCGGGAAATTTTCTGATAAATCCCCGGAAACGACAGACAACCTTCTTCCAATACCACCTCACCTGATTTTTCAAGAATTTCGGGATTGATAAACACCCTTATCGATTCGGCCAAATCAAGTGCCGATAAATCGGCAATAAAAATCCGCTTGCTGACCCCCACCTGAGGGGCAGCCAGGCCAAGTCCGTTAGCCTCTTGAAGGATGGCGATCATATCCGCCACCAAATTTTTTGTCTCCCGGTCAAGCTCTTTGACCGGTTCTGCTTTCTCCCGTAACACCGGGTCGCCGTATATGACGATCGGTCTTGCTGCCACGAAAACTCCGCTACAATTATGAGTCCACTTTACCCGCTATTGAGGACTTCAAAAACTCCACTTTAACTTCATCGGTAATTTTTACGACGACCTTGTTTTTCTCATCATTGATTGCAAAGATGGTTCCGAACATACCGCTGTTAGTCACTATTTTGTCGCCTCTTTTTAATTCCGTGAGCAATTTTGCATGCTCTTTCTGTCTCTTTCGCTGGGGTCTGATAAGCAGTAAATACATTATCAGAAAAAGCGGGATTAACATACCCCAGGTGGCCAAAAACCCGCCGCCCCCCTGGGCGCCTTCGGGATTGGTCATAAAAAACAATAAGAGAGATTCCAAACTCTCCTCCTATGGCTTTGTATCGACACTCTGCTCAATTTCTGAACAGCAAATTTTTATTATCGCGCCAATATACTTAATTGGCGATTTTCCCACAAGTCTTTTTGTCCTTTTTATCCCTTTTGTTCATATGAGGTATAACATTATTTACCCCAAAAGGTTCCGTGGAATTGATTGCTTATAAGTCTATTTTACTTGCATAACGTCAAGTTATATCTTATTTTAACTATAATTATATCAAATTATTCCAGAATTATCTTATGAATCTGGGAGGATTTTTGAAAATATCAGCTTTGTTTTTGACAATGCTTCTAATATTAATTGGCTTCAATACTGCTTTTTCGCAAGGTGATTATCTTAAAAGAGGCGCTAACGGCGTTGGATTGAGCGCCACATTTTCTTCGAACTCCGATAACTCGATATTATCCGGTAAAATTGGTTACTCCGTATCTGGCGTTTTTGATTTTGGACTTTTTGGAGGGTATTACACATCTGCCGATCTGGATCTAAATAATATAATCATTGGAGGGGTATCATTTACTTATTATGCAATTAAGCAGAAATCAGGTAAATTCCCTTTATCAATGTCATTAAACCTGGCCTACCACAGGGATTCATATTCGGGGGAATATCTTAAACAGCTTGATTGGGAAAAGAATGGTGATTATTTTACTTTTGGATTAAATCTCTTTGGCAATATCAATTCGACTCCGCTAATTACTTTTCAACCT
>CBFCZE010000170.1:0-5134 GCA_965602655.1 uncultured bacterium | reverse complement strand
CTCACCGATATACGGATGCGTTTCCGCTCGGCCGGAATTATCTTCTGCCGAGATATAATACGATATTTCCGTACTATAAGGTTGAGCCGGGATATAACCGACAAATGAGTCAGCCACGACGGTGGAAAACAATGGCGATGCAATATATCCGCCGGTACTGTTTATCTGGTAATAGATATTAAGCGATTCGGAAATAAGCCCGGTCCCGGATAAATTATTTATTTTCACTGACAGCAAATAATCATCAACGGCGTTATCGGTAACATAAATAGGGATATGCTGAATGTATAACATTTCCCGATCAGGAACACCCATCGCGCGACAGTGAATAGCATCGTTGCTGTACCAACTGCCGTAGAATCCCAGAATTTCGTAACCGGGCATCGCTTCCTCATAGAGGGCTAGAGCGGCGGCATCGTCGGCCGCGTATGAACCCCCAAAAAGCGGGACAAATACTTTATCGTTGAGAATAATCGAATTGGTATAGGCCGTACCGTATGGGCAATAGACTCTAACTATAGAATAAGGCCCGCCCCATGGGCTTATCTGTTGGGCCAAATATTCCGCACGCTGATTAAGTAATTCGTAACTTGATGAAGACGGAGGCACATCCTTTACCATTATCGTTGACGGGCTCAAAAATTTGGCCCAGCAATCAATATGATGTATCCCGCCGTATTCGATATATGACAGCACGGTATAGTCATTACCGAGATAATCAAGCATCAGGCCGTCTATTTCAGATTCAGTTTTATCCGGATTTTCGTCAAAAACCAATTCGGTTGACATCGACATCCCCAACCCGTTTGACATATGATTTCCGCCGGCATGCACCAAATCGATTCCATAGACAGGGACGCTCCACGCGGTTCCGATTACGCCGGGGATAACGTCATCATCGGGCCGGGGGCGATTATAGATATGATCCACAATACCAGGCTGACCGGCCCCGTCAAAAATAAACCAGGGTCCATAGTCGCGTGTCCAAATACTATTAGTCGGTGCTATAATAAATTCCACATTGCTCATATTGACGCCGGATGATGTAAAATAACTGACGGCGCCGGCATACGATCCGGATGAAACAATAGTATAGACAATTATATCCTCGGCCATCTCAGCAACCAGATCAACGGGTAAACCCAGCGGATACCTGATGATGACACCTTCGGACGGTTCCCACTCGGCCGGATTCCTGATTTCGCCGGCTGGCGCCAATGTTACTACATGATCACGACCGATTTCATGTAAACGAAGTTTTTCTTCTTCGGTTAATCCAATCGGGAGCGACTGTTCATTTTCTACGGATTGTACAGCCTTGCCTGAGGCAAACAAAAGAAAAATAAATATTACAAGAATTTTAATAGCACCACGCATTTTATACACCAAAAAAAGGACAGCCCCCAAAGACCGTCCTTTCAATTAACAGAAGCCCTAAAAATCATGCGGACAGCTTGGATCCCGACCATCTTTGTAGATAGAATTGATTATAAGAATAACGTCGAGAATATTCAATTTACCATCGCTGTCAACATCTCCGCATTCCGGAGGATCCGGCAACGGGCCTTCCTTATAGATATCATTGATAAGATAAACAACATCGAGGATATTAATGGTGCCATCCGAATTGGTATCTCCACATAAATACGCCGGCATTACCGACAGAGCAACAGGAATAGTACCGTTTCTGAAATCCCGTTCATTGGATGAATAATTGACGGTGCCGATATAATCACCGGCCGTAAGTCCCGTCTCGTTAAGAACTACCTCGACATCAACAGAACCGTCAACCGGAACATAAATAAGTTCTTCGGGCGGCACTATCCAGCTATCGCTTCCGATAAATCTAATCCTGAGAACGGCGTCCCCGTTATTGGAAATATGCAGGGTGTCTTTACCAAAATAGTCTTGAAATACGGTGGCGGATAATTCTTCCGGAGAATAAGCAAAACCTGGATTTCCGGTTTCGCCCCGGTAATAACCTTTTAATATTAAATCATCAATATTCCATCCGCAATACTGCCAGTAAGTATCGGTTGGTCCCAGGCCGAATCGGAGTCTGAAATCGGGATTGTTATCGGCCACTTCCGAGAGGTCAAAAATTACTTCCTGCCAGGCTATATCTTCAACCGTTTCGTCATTTTCATAAATCTGAACCCAGGCAGTGCCATCATATGCTTCGATAAAGGCGCGATCATACTGGTAACTTTCCACCCCAAGCCAGCGGTTAAATACTAATTGAATGCCGATATAATCGGTGCAATCAAATATGGGCGATACAACCCAGTAGGTATCCAAAATTTGAGAGTTGTAGTCACCGCCGGTACCCGATTCCAAATCATTTCCCAAAACAGAATTATCTTCGGTCGGACTGGTATCAAATTCCGGGTCGGGGCTGCCAAAGGCATCGTCGCCAACACCGCCGCCAACAGGTCCGATTGTCCACTCGGCGTCTCCGCCTAATCCTGTCCATCCTTTGTTAACCGAAAAATCGTCAGAATAGAATACTTCACGGTCACCAATGACAAGATCAATATTTACCGTTGTTGTATAACCGTTTATGTCAGATAATTCCAGATCAAAGGTAACCGGATACCCAGTCAGAGAGGATGGATCGGCCGAAACCAAAAAGACATCTGTCTGATTATCACCGATCCCACCGTCGCCGGTAAGATCGCCAAAAGAACCATCGGCATCGTCAACCGTAATAAAAGCATCTGATTCAGATAATACCCCGCTGACCGAGCCGGCTAAACCGCCGCCGGTATTTTCGATAGTAACCACAATTTCAGCCGTTTCGCCCGGGTCAAGAACCTCATTGGCATTACCGGTGGCATCATTAACCGTAACCGATACAAAACCAAGATTGGGGCGATGAATCGGTATTGAAAAATCAGATGCCCATATGGCATGTTCGGTACCGGTGATTTCTACATGAAATGGAACATAATAATTATCCGGAGTATTAACATCGATGTCAAAATCAAAAGCATCGGCAACAAAGGAAGTTCCATTACCTCCCGGTATATCACCAAAAGTTTCATAGGCATCATTGATCGTCACGTACGCATCGCCTGAAGATAATGTCGCCTCAACTCCCAGGGCATCTCCCGACCCGATATTCTCAAGCTGCATACCAAGTTGTATTGATTCGCCGACATCGGCCAAACCATTATTATTACCGGTATTATCATTTATTAAATATGTATCATAGACTACCAGGGCCTCGCTTGAACTGATGACGTCAAGATCAGCAATATACGGCAATCCATTAAAGGCGGTGACGGTTAAGGTCACAGTCTGTCCTTCCGGTAAAGCCTGTCCAATGGCAATCACGGCCAGCCCGTCAGCATCGCTATAGGCCGAACCATAAATAATACCGTCGGCATAAAGAGCACAAAGCGCACCAGGCTCACCAACAACTTCCAGATTGAATTCCGTTTGGTCAGATAGAATGGATAAATTATGATAAACAGTCAGCGGTGACGGTGTATCGGTCCACATCAAAACCGACGGATCACCAAAAATATGCCAGGTGTCGAACATGGCAACACCGTCGCTTCCGTTCTCATCTATCATTTGACAGGAGCCGTTAAAGCAGATTCCGCCCACAGAGGTTTTTTCTCTGGCAACCAATAAATCGACCGCCTCGTCCTGCGCATCCATTGGCGGCGCCCAGGATTGATTTACCGAAGACATATAAGCGGCGATAGCACCGGTGGCAACACCCATATTTGTGGCCCGCAACCAGGTCTCGGCAAAGCAGACCGTTGGTCCGGTAAAAAATCCATTGACACAGCCAACACTAAATACCATAGGCAGCATATTGTCGTTCGTCAGATTATTAATATGATAGTTTCCAAAATTGGTAGTGCTCCAGGAAGTTGCACTACCATGTCCGGTATAGTTCACAAAACTACGGCCCTCATTCAATGCAGCCGAGACTGTATAGTACGATGCCCCCGGATCATAAATGGCATCAACTTCGGTATATGTAAATCCAAGCAAATCCTGCCGAATATACTCCATATGCTCGTAATCAATCTCGCCGCCATCGTGACCGATACCCGCACCCTGATCCGAAGCTATCCCGGTCGCTTTATGAAACCAATCGGTTCCGCCGGGATTTTTTTCGTAATCAACGGTTCGCGTGACCTGCGTTTCAACATCTGCTACACTCTGTGCCGAAAACCGCCCGACAAAAATATCGGGGTAATCATCATCACCGGCCAGCTTGGAATAACTTGGATCGGACGCCCCATCGAGAAGATGCACCGGAGGCACCTCAGCGGCATCACCGACCAAAAGAACCCAGCCGAGATTATTGTCAGGATTATCATAGAAACTTTGTATGTAAGCTTTTATATCGGTCGCATTATTTCCGATTGTGGAAACGTCAACAATTATTGTCCTGATACCTTTCTGCATTTTCCAGATTGTCAATGGTGATAAAGCACTATGAAAAAGATCATGCGTAATTATCAGCATATCGCCGGCTTCACCAACCGAAGAATAGCGCGATAATGATAAATCCTGATAAGGTTGAATAACGGCCCGTTGTTTATAATTAATAAAGCGCCGCTCATACAGCTGTTCAAATTCAGGAAGAATTTTTGCACCCGGTTTTCTGTTTTCAATAATATTGATGGTACTTTTTCCAACCGTTACAACTTCAACGGTAACCGATGTATAAACACGCAAGGTTTTAGTAGCCGGGTTATACTGGAAAGCATTCAGTTCGACAACTGTGCCGCGATAATCACGCATAATATAGGGACGGCGCAAACTGGCAAGCTCAGAGGGATACCAAAGAGATGTATTATATACAGGACCCTTCGTGTAGGGAATACTGGCCGGGTCAGTATTACGATAAATAACACCTTTTGAAGGTGCTACCGGTGTTTCAGGGATATCAATATATTCTGACGACAGAACGTTTATCTGAACTTCGGCATCATCGGGAATAATGATACTTTTACAGATACGGGGAAGCGAAGGCTCACCTTTTATAAGAAGGTTACTTCCTTTTTCATAGCCGATTTGATAAAAAATTTCTCCGTTTATTTCGACCGGAACTCGGTCATAGGCACCGATTTCGAAGCTAATTACAGTCCTATCCGGGGTTGATTCTTCT
>CBFCZE010000169.1:0-5150 GCA_965602655.1 uncultured bacterium | reverse complement strand
CAAGTATGATGTCAGATATTCATCGGTTCCAATCGGCTCAGATACTACAAATTGGTGGAACCATGCCCTGAGTGCTGACTCCGCGCCCTATCCTTCTCCCGCAGGATATAAAGACAGTTGTATGATTTCCAATTTATCAATCGAAAATCACTTTTACGTCGCCGTTAGAACAACCGATGAGGCTTATAACTGGTCCGATATTTCGAATATCGCTGAAATACCTTCAATATTTTGTATCGACATAACCCAGGACGGCTCGGTAAATATTCTTGATATCTTATATCTGCTGGATTTTCTTTATAAAGATGGACCGCCGATGCCATCTGAAACTATAGGCGATGTTGATAACTCCGGCGATATAAATATTCTTGATGTGATATATTTAATTAACTTTTGTTATAAATCAGGACCATCTCCAAATTGCGGCGACATATAAAATTTGTCAGGCCAGCAAAAAGAGGCGGCTCGCCTGTCGCTTAAGCCGCCTTCTCTAATATCATATTATCAATAAGTTAAATAATCTTTTCGACTTCACTTTTGAAGTAATCGTAGGTGCGGGCACCAATGGCGCGCGAAACCTCATTGCCATCCTTGTCGAGGAATATCGTAACCGGGACGCCGGTTCCGATCCGGTAGGACATCGCCGATTCTCTATTGGCAATAAGCATTACCCAATCAAGGCCCATTTGTTCGGCAAATCTGCGAACCTTTTCAGGAGTATCATTAATCGCCAGGCCAATAATCTCCAATCCCATCGGTTTATATTCGGCATATATTTTTTTCAAATCGGGAAGTTCCCGGCGGCAGGGTGGACACCATGTCCCCCAGAAATTAAGAATGAGTGGTTTCCCTTTATATTGATCCGATGTATGAAAATTGCCGTTTATGTCCAGAGCCATAAACCTGGCTCCGTTGCCTGCGGGAGCTTGTGTCTTTCCGGCAGGAGCCGGATTATTATTTGATGTTTTCTCATCCGATGACGAACAGGACATCAAAAAAGCGGTCGCAATAAATAAAACAGTCAATACTAAAAAATATCTTTTCACATAATGTCTACTCATGACTAAAACTTACCCTTACGGCCTCCTTTTTCCATATATTCATCATATTTCATCTTATCATAAAGCTCATTTTTAATATAATATAAAATGTCTTTTAGTCTATTGGATTCTTGATAACCGCTCAGCGGCGCAATCCTTTGAGTATCGGATTTTAGGAACCAATATGTTGGATAACCGCGAACTCCATATTCGGCTCTGGCAAGATTTCTTTCGGTAATTTTGTAGCCATCGACATCAAGTTCCAGTTTGGATTCACAATCGACTTTTATGCTGACAAAATCGCCATTAAGAAATTTGATTACTTCGGCATCCTTGAAAGTTGTCCGATTCATTTTTTTGCAATAGCCGCACCACGATGTCGTAAAATTAATCATAATGGGCCGGCCTGTTTCTTTGGCTAATTTGAGTCCTTCATCATACCGATGCCAAATAATATTATCGGTATCAATTTGGGATTCCTGCTTTTCTTTTTTAATTGGATCTACTTTCTCGCCGGCTGAAACAACCAGAGCCGCCACAAGCATTAGTAATAATCCGATAACAACATTTTTCATAATACCACTGTTGCCAAATTTTCCTTTATTTTACAGTATTTAAACCGCAATGTCAAAAAAAGGTTTCCGAATTTATTAGTGAGGCTGCAAATAAACAGCCGAATCACCCATTATTTCCTTTAGTTTTGTCAACAATTGATTTTGTGGTGTCACCATAAACCTTTTTGATTTAATAAGATACACCTTTCCATTTTTCCTCGCCGCAAAAACAACCGGCGTTTTTCCCAGATTTTTCCCCAATTGGTTTTGAACGGCACTTATTTCATTTTCGGTTGTTTCGGCGTCTATCCTTATAACCAGTCGGCAGTTAAAACGCTCGCACAGGTTATCCAGCGGGAAAAGGTCGCCGGCAATCACCTTTGGCGCTTCGCCTTCACGGGTCGAAACACGCCCGGTTACCATAACAATAGTATCGGGGCTGATAAAGTTTTTTCCCTTTTCGAAACAATCCGAAAAAATAATCACTTCGGTCGAACCTTTAAAATCCTCAATGGTGGCAAAGGCCATCTGGTTTCCGCGCTTATCATTCATCAGTTTCAAAGATGATATAATCCCCCCAAAACGAACCTCTCGGCCATCACGCACAAGCGCTATTTTTTCGGTATCGGCGGTTCCGAAATTTTCAAGTTCGGAACGAAATCTATCCAGCGGATGTCCCGAAACGTAAATACCAAGAACCTCTTTTTCTTTGGACAGTTTCTTCATGATTGGCCAATCGGTCAGCTCTGACATTTCCGGCTCTTTTCTTTCTATTTCGGCACCATCGGATGCAAAAAGGTCAACCATGTTGGCCGAAATCTGAACTTTCTGCCCAAACTCAAGCATCCGTTCGACTGATTCCACCTTTTGGGCCCTGTTACCCGGTAAAGCATCAAATGCCCCGGCCGTAATAAGCGATTCAACCGCACGACGGTTCAGGCTCTTGAGATTTACGCGCGAGACAAAATCGGGAAAACTTCTGAATTCACCATCTTTTTCTCTCGCCTCAATTATCGCCTCTACCACTCCCGCGCCGACATTTTTTACAGCAAGAAGGCCAAATCGAATTTTTTTGTCTTTAACGATAAAATCTTTAAATGAGCTGTTTATATCCGGCGGCAAAACGGTAATATTCGTGCGGCGGCATTCATCCATCAATTTATAGATGCGATCGGATGAATCCATCTCCGATGACATATTGGCCGCCATAAACTCATGGGGATAATGAATCTTAAGGTAACCGCACTGATAGGCTATATAAGCGTACCCTGTCGAATGGGCCTTATTAAAACCATAACGGGCAAATGTTTCTATCTGATCAAAAACCTGCAGGGCAACTTTGGAATCAATTTTTTTCTTCTCGCATCCGTCAAGAAATTCCTTCTTCTGCTCGGCCATCAACTCGGCCTGTTTTTTACCCATTGCTTTGCGCAGGATATCAGCCTTACCCATTGTGTACCCAGCGAGAGAATTGGCAATCTGGAGAACCTGCTCCTGAAAAACAATAACGCCATAGGTATCTCTGAGGATTTTCTCCAGTTTGGGATGATCAAATGTTATTTCCTGGGCACCCTTTTTACGTTCAATATAAGTGTCAATCATCCCCGAATCGAGCGGTCCGGGCCGGTAAAGAGCATTCATTGAGGTCAGATCGGTCAGATTTTCCGGCTTGAGCCGCCGCAGATAATCACGCATACCGCCCGACTCAAACTGAAAAACCCCAACCGTATCGCCCCGTGCAAATAGTTTATAAACCTCTTTATCACGAAGGTCTATATCATCGACATCTATTTTTTTGGAATAATTTTCTTCGATCATTTTGAGGGCATCGTCAATAACGGTCAGCGTCCGCAGTCCCAGAAAATCCATTTTGAGAAGACCGATCTGCTCGACAATCTTCATATCAAACTGGGTTGTTATTTCGTCGCGGGAGCCTTTAAAAAGAGGCACATAATTTGTCAACTCCGACGGTGCAATAACCACTCCGGCGGCATGAGTTGAGGCATGCCGGGTCAGGCCTTCAAGTGTTTTTGACAGATCAATCAGCTTTTTGACTCGAACATCATTCTCGTATAGTTCTTTTAAATCCGAATTCTGCTTCAGAGCCTGATCAAGTGTCATATTGACTGCAAAAGGTATCATCTTGGCAATTTTGTCAACCTCGGCGTACGCCATACTCAGCACCCGGCCGACATCACGAACTACGGCCCGAGCCGCCATCGTTCCAAAAGTGATAATCTGGCAGACATTATCACTGCCGTATTTTTCGACGACATATTCGATAATTTTTTCCCGGCCTCTATCGGCGAAATCGATATCAATATCCGGCATCGAAATCCGTTCGGGATTGAGGAAGCGCTCAAACAGCAATGAATATTTCATCGGGTCAATATTTGTGATATTCAGACAGTACGAAACCAGTGAACCGGCTGCCGAACCCCGCCCCGGGCCAACCGGAATTTTCTGTGAACGGGCATAATCGATAAAATCCTTAACAATCAAAAAGTAACCGGCATAACCCATCTGCTTAATAACCGACAATTCATAATCCATCCGTTCTTTTAGCTCATCGGTTATTTTTTCATAGCGCTTTTCCAGTCCGGTTTCGGTCAAATGTTTCAGGTAAATATCAGCATCAGTGAATGTTTCCGGGATTTCGAATTGCGGCAGGTAAAGTTTACCCATTTCAATTTCAATATTGCACCGCTCGGCAATTTTGACCGTATTTTCCAAAGCTTCCGGGTATTCGGCAAACAGTTTGGTCATTTCATCAGGAGACTTAAAATAAATCTGTTCGGTATTGTATTTCATCCGGTCGGTATCCGAGACAAACTTGCCCGTTTGAATACATAACAAAGCGTCATGCGCCTCGGCATCGGCCTGATATAGATAGTGGCAGTCATTGGTTACAACCAGCGGGATTCTGGTTTCTTTATGGATGGTCGTAATCATTGGAATCAACAGTTCTTCTTTGTCGATTCCATGATTTTGAAGTTCGAGATAAAAATTCCCCTCGCCGAAAATCTCTTGATACTCCAGCGCTGAGGCGACGGCGGCATCGGGATTATTATGCAGCAGATGCCAGTTAACCTCGCCTTTCAAACAGGCGCTGGTGGCAATCAGACCTTCGGCATGCTTGCGAAGCAATTCTTTGTCGATTCGAGGACGATGATAAAATCCTTCAAGAAATCCGGCAGTGGAAAGTTTAATCAGATTTCTATAACCGGTCATATTTCTGACCAGTAAAATTAAATGAAATCCGCCGTCGGGATATTTCTGCGACGGTTTTTTCTCAAACCGGGAACCGCCGGCAATGTATGCCTCCATCCCGATAATCGGCTTGACACCGGCCTTGATAGCTTTTCTATAAAATTCGACCGCTCCAAACATGTTGCCATGATCGGTAATAGCCAGCGCCGGCATTTTATACTCTTTGGCTAGCTCAATTACCCTATCCAGCCGGCAGGCGCCGTCAAGAAGCGAATACTGACTATGGGTATGCAGATGAACGAAGTTGGCGAATCTCATGCGGCCTCAAATTTAAACTTTTGTATCA
>CBFCZE010000168.1:0-5161 GCA_965602655.1 uncultured bacterium | reverse complement strand
CTTTTCTTTTTGTTATTGACCCCAAACTCGGTATGCCGCGTGATTGGGACCTGTTTTCATTCTCCGCTTTTGCACCTGCGATTTTACTGATTATCTTAATGACCGACAAAAGCCTACAACGCATAAAAAATATGATTCCTGCTTTGACCGTTTATCTTTTAATATCGATATTGCCGTTTTTATTGGTGAATCTGAATGAAAACAATTCGGAAAAATATTGCGAATATATTACTCATCTGGATTCAAATAAATCATTGTCAACGGTTGTTGTGTTGCAGGATTATTATAAGCGGAAGGGCAATGATGGCAAGGTTGATTCACTCAGAAAGATTTATAATTCCCGATACGCCTGGATTAATCAATATAATCTTGCCATAAATGCGATGGATGAGGGAAATATGGAGTTGGCCAAAACAATTATTCGAAGTCTGAAACCAAATAAATTCGACGCCGATTATCAGAGAGTTCAGGGACGATATTACTTCATATCGGGCGACAACATCAGAGCCCTGGAATATCTAAATAACGCGATTCAACTAAGGCAGTACAACTCGCTTTATTTCTGGCAGCGGGCGATGATATATGTAGGTTTATCGCAAAATGACAAAGCGCTTGGCGATCTAAAACATGCCTATGACCTTGATAATTCCAGCCTGAGAGTGCTTGACGGATTAGCCTATTTATATTATTCTGCCATACAGTATGATTCATCGATTTATTATGCCAAAGAAATGATTCGGATTGATTCCAGTCAATTAGGTGCGTACTATTTGCTGGCTAATTCATATTATAAACTAAAATATTATAATGACGCCTACCAAAATGCCCGCCATTTTATTGATAAAACAGAAGGTACCAATATTTATAACCAACAACGTGAATTGTTGATTAATATGATTGATTTGATTGGCAGAGGCTCAAAGGCGCCATAAATCGGAAATACACAGATGCAGAATCGAATACTCATCGGCACTATTACAACCGTCACTATTTTATACTGGATGGTTCTTTTATTTGAGATAGATATATTTCAATTTATCCCCGGTTATGTCTGGCACTTTATGCAATATTCCGACAAACCGCTTGAATATATAGGGCTTTTGGTGCCGTTGGCAATAGTGGCATATTTTGTTATTTCTTATGTTCTCAAGAGGCCGGAATATCATAAACGGAATTTGATGCTTCTTGTTTTTCTGGGCTATTTTATTCAGATGGGATTCGGCTTTATGGAGGGTCGGGGAATCGATGGTATCAGGCAGCGAATGGTCACGACCGGTCATGCCGAGTTCGCCCGGCTGGCATCGATTGAAACCGATATGCTTAAAGTGGCTTCTCATTATGAGAATATGCTCGATGAGGTTGAGTCGCTGCAATTTGCCAAGGCCAAACCGCCGGGGCATCTTCTGTTTTATATGCTGGCAGAAAAAATGTCGAATGCAATTTCGCCCTCATCCGATCCCAGAGAGCGTTTTCGAGCCCTTGTAACTTTTGCTTCATATCTATACCCATTACTTTCATATTTAGTAATTATTCCGCTTTTTTATTTTGGCCGTTTGTTTATGAAAAAGGAAGAGGCCATATTGCCGTGCATTCTATATCTGTTTATACCCAGTGTAACACTGGTCACCCTGCACCTTGATCAGGTCTTGTACCCATTATTATTTATGACAAGCATGTTCTTTATTCTATATGCTTTCAAAGAGAAGAATCTTGCTTTTTCCATTATAGCCGGATTGTTTGTTTACATTGCTTTTTATTTTTCGTTTTCATTACTGGCGATTATTCCGACCGGACTTCTCTGTGCGGGAGCGTTTATTTATTCCGAAGATAAAAACGGATGGAAGCAGATTATCAATGTCAGGCTGTTTATTGGTCTTGTAACCGGTTTTCTGATTGGGTTGCTGCTGTTCTGGCTATTGTTGGACTATAGTATTTTTGTGCGCTATCAGAATGCTATGGCTTTTCATCAGGCCTGGAAGGGATGGGATTCAAACCTGGCGAATACGGTTCTCTATGCAGTTTTAAATTATATCGAATTCGTCTGCTGGTTGGGGCTTCCGCTGTCGATTCTTTTCTTTAGCAAAATCAGACTTTCGAATTCTCATTCGCTAAAGGACCTTGTGACATTTGAAAACCTGTTTGCGCTTTCGATTCTTCTGATATTTTTACTGCTTGGATTCTTTGGAAGGACTAAAAGCGAGGTTGGCCGTTTATGGATATTTATGATACCGGTTGTTTTAATATTTATTTCATCCGAGTTGCAGAAACGATTCAAAGCTAAAATAAATCCTGCTCTCTGGTTTATTCTTACTCTTCAGTTGATATCAATTCTGTTTATAAAACGGTTTCAGGATTTCTGGTAATATTGTTTTTTCTATTGTTGGTAAATACAAATTACTTTGAAAAACAAAATATTATTGGATATATTATCTGTGGTGGAATTTACTGAGTAAGCAAAGGCTGATGAAACAAAAGCAAAATAGTTCCGGAATATCTTTTTACTGGATAATATATTTTTTCCTGGTCGGACTGATTCTTATAAGAGTTGCACCGTTTTTGGACCCGGCTGGCCGCTTCTGGGGATTTGGTCACCTGATTTATCTGCCCGATTATATTTCTGTCGGTTTTTTCGTGATCGCCGCTGTGGCGCTTTTATTGCCGTTTATTCGTAAAACCGAACAATATGGCGATAAACTGACTGAATTGTTTACCACGATGTTCCTTGAGGGTCGAAGATCATTGGTTTATCGTCTGGCCCTTCTTGTAATAATGGCAATTATTTTTGCCATTTTTGTAACGCCGACTCATTTTCTGGGCGACTGCTACATTCTCATAAAGAATCTATCCCCGGCGACCGGGATGTTTTTCAAGTGGGACGAAGTCGGCATTTTTAAGTGGAGCGAAATTGGAATAGCCAAGTTTATGATAATGGTCAAATCGCTGGTGGGTGGAACCGATGAAGAGGGGGCGCTTCTGGCTTTCAGAATCGTTTCAATTGTTTCCGGATTAATAACTATCTGGTTTTTCTTTCTTATCGCCCGTCTCATCACGAAAGATAAAACCAAACGAGTAATAATATTTGCATCGTCGTTTTTATCAGGACTGCTTCTGTTGTTTTTCGGTTACGCCGAGTATTACCATGTTGTCGGGGCTTTTTTTGTCGCCTCATTATATTTTTTCATAAAGTATTTCAATCAAAATCGGGGGATAATCGCGGCCTGGATCATATTACTTATCGGAATTGCGTTTCATATGCAGCTGGCGATAATATTACCGGCGGCACTTTATGCTTCATTAAGTACCGGACGAGGATTATTATTTTATCAACGATATAAGACACTCGTATGGACATTACTTATTATTTCAATACTGGGAGTAATAGCGGCCGTTATATATAAGTACACTACCGATATTTACATTGAGGATATGTTTCTATCTTTATTTATTGGAAAACCGATTGATCCGGGGTATGCCGTTTTTAGCCCGGCTCATCTGGTTGACATATTTAATGAATTTATACTTTTGGCCCCTCTGTTTTTCCTGTTTTTTATAATCGGTCTTGGCAAAATTAATTCTATTTTCAAGCAAAAAATAACCGCCTTTTTGGCAATTGCCTCCATTGGATCACTTCTGTTTCTTTTTCTGATTGATCCCAAATTGGGTATGCCGAGAGATTGGGATCTGTTTTCTATGACACCCTACACCATAACGTTACTTTTTATTGTTCTGTTGGATGATTCGGTTCTTGATTCGTTTCGGAAATTAATGATTCCGATTGTGATAATTTTAGTTATCTCACCGCTGCCTTATTTGCTGGCCAATCTCAATGAAGAAGCGTCGGCGGAGTATGTAAAACGACTGATAAAACTCGATTCCAAGAAAACAATCGCCGGTTTGATAATTCTTTATGACTATTACAAAGAGTTGGATGATAATGAAAATGCCCGGCAACTGGGATATCAGTATCATACCGATTATCCGACAGAAATAAAATGCAACGAGGCAATGGATGCGATGGACGAGGGGAACACAGAATTGGCCGCCTCAATTCTGTTATCGGTTGAACCGAATAAATTTGACGCCAGCTATCAACGGGCTCTGTCGCGATTATATACACTTCAGGGAGATTATAAAAGGGCCCTGGAGCATATCGACTGGACCATTGAACTGCGGCGGTATTTTTCGCAGGTTTATCGTGAACGAGCAATGGTCTATTTGAATCTGAATCAACATGATAAGGTTTTCAAGGATCTGCGAAAGGCGTATCAACTGGATGATTCCAGTATTGTTATTCTGGAAGGTTTGACCTATGTTCATACTTTTTATAAGCAGTATGATTCCTGTATCTATTATGCCGAGCGGATGAAATATGTTGATTCATCATTGCCGATTGCCTATTACTGGCTGGCCAATGCTTACGCTCAAAAGAAAAATTATGATAGCGCAAATTTCTATGCCAATGAATGCGCTGTCCGTATTGGCGAGGATTCAATACTGGCGATGGGTTTAAATAACCTTAAAAGGCAGATTGAGCAATTACAGATTAAAGGCGATAAAGATTAAATGGTTGCCAATGGAAAACAATTTTGGTACCTGTATTCCGCACTTGTTCTCCTTGTCCTTATTAGGATAATTCCATTTCTATATCCGGCGTCGAGGACGTGGGGCTTTAATCATCTATTATTTTTGCCAATAGAGTTTACTTTTGCTTTTTTCGTTATCGCTGTTGTCGCCCTAATATTTCCTTTTTTGAAAATATCAGAGCGATGGTCTGAAAAGTTCATAAACTGGTTTTCCGCCACTTTTTTCGAATGCTCCAAAAGACTTCTTTATAGAGCAATATTTGTTTCTATGATGGTGTTTCTTTTTATTATTTTTGTGGCACCGACACATTTTCTTGGGGATGGGTATGCAGTTCTGAATAATATATCCTCGGATACGGGTACTCAAATAAAATGTAGTGAAGTCGGGATAATTTATTCATTAAGATTATTTACATTTCTAATAGATCCCCTGAGTGAGAAAGCCGGGGAATTGACAATGCAGTCTGTTTCAATAGTATCCGGAGGCTTGTCAGTTTTTTTATTTTTCTCTATTGCGCATTTGGCCACTGCGATAAAATCAAATCAAGTTTTTATTTTTATGGCTTCTTTTCTCTCGG
>CBFCZE010000167.1:0-5188 GCA_965602655.1 uncultured bacterium | reverse complement strand
AGAATATAATGGGTACCGGAATTGATTTTGATATAGAGATATTCCGCGGCGCCGGGGCTTTTGTCTGTGGCGAGGAAACCGCTCTTATTAAGTCAATTGAAGATTTAATGGGTGAACCGAGGCAACGTCCTCCTTTCCCAATAACAAAAGGTCTATGGGGACATCCTACCTGTATCAATAATGTAGAAACTCTTGCCAATATTCCGGTAATCATTAGCAAGGGCGGCGATGAATACGCTAAAGTAGGCGTTGCCGGTAATACCGGAACTAAGATATTTTCTTTGGTCGGGAAAATAAAAAATACCGGTCTGGTTGAAGTGCCGTTGGGAACAAAAATCAGCGAGGTCGTTTATGATATTGGTGGCGGTTCCGTCGGTAGCGCCAAAATAAAGGCGGTGCAGACCGGTGGACCATCCGGGGGATGTATTCCGGCCAGTATGTTTGATATGTCCATCGACTATGATAGTCTTGCCAAAGCCGGCTCTATTATGGGTTCCGGCGGCATGATTGTTATGGACGAAAATACATGCATGGTCGATGTCGCCAAATATTTTATGGCATTTTTGAAAGATGAATCATGCGGTAAGTGCTTTACCTGTCGTAAAGGTACACAACGGATGTATGAAATTCTTGATGATATTTCCAGGGGTAAAGCGACAATGAAGGATCTGGACTTGCTGGAAGAACTAGCGATGGTGGTAAAGGATACAACGATGTGCGGACTGGGGCAATCTGCTTCAAATCCGGTCCTTAGCACTTTAAAATATTTCCGAAAAGAATTTGAACGGCATATTATCGATAAAAGATGCGATGCATTTGTCTGTAAAAGCCTGGTTGGCGCTCCCTGCCAATCGGCTTGTCCGGTAGGAACCGAAGCCTGGCGATATGTCGCCCATATTGAACGGGGTGAATATGAAAAAGCCTATTTGACCATTCGCGAGGCCAACCCGTTTCCCTCGGTTTGTGCCCGAGTTTGCAACCATCCGTGTGAAGAAAGGTGTCGCGCCGGAACTTCAGGAGGCGATCCCATAGCTATCCGTTCGTTAAAGCGATTTGTTACCGATCGAATCGATCCATCAACGTATAAACCTGAGAAAACAGTATGGACCGATGGAGAACCGCCCAAGGTTGCTATTGTTGGATCCGGTCCGGCTGGGATTACGACGGCGCACTATCTTTCATTAAAGGGGTATAAGGTTACCATATTTGAGGCCGAGGATAAGCCGGGCGGAATGCTGTATTGCGCTATTCCATCGTATCGTTTGCCAAAAGAGGTTATCAAAAAAGAAATAGATTCTCTTATCAATGAGAATATTAAAATTAAATGTAATACTGCTCTTGGACGAGATATTACAGTTGATAAATTATTTGAAGATGGTTTTAAGTCTGTTCTACTGGCGCTTGGCGCTCATAAGAGCAAACCGCTTCGTCTTGAAAATGAGGATATTGAAGGAGTTTATCCATCAATTCAATTCCTCAAATCATGCAATATAAGAGGTGAACAACTTGCCAAAGGCCGCGTCGGTGTTATTGGCGGGGGTAACTCTGCCATAGATGCGGCACGAATGGCGCTTCGTCAAAAGGATGTTGAAAGTGTAACGATTCTTTATCGACGGACCCGCAACGAAATGCCTGCATTTGCTGAAGAAATTGAAGCAGCCGAACAGGAAGATATTAAAATTGTAACTTTGGTTTCTCCCTCAAAAGTAGTTGCCTCTGATGGACATCTTACAGCTCTGGAATGTATCAAAAATGAGCTTGGTGAAATGGATGCCAGCGGAAGACGTCGGCCGGTACCTGTTACAGGTACTGAGTATTTAATTGAGCTTGACACTTTAATTGTTGCCATAGGCGAGGATTCGGGAATTGATGCTATTGCTCCTGCTCGTATGAGTCGCATAGAAACGACCAAATGGAATACTGTCAAAGTGAATCCGGATACTCTTATTACCAATCGTCCCGGCGTATTTGCGGCCGGAGATGTCGTAAGAGGCCCCAATACTGTGATTGAGGCTATTGCCGATGGAAAAAAATCGGCTACGATGATTGACCGCTATATTCGCGGGGAAGCACTGGAACAAAAGGAGGATCCAATATTGCCGCAATATTATGTTGCACCATTAATGACGGCCGATGAAAGTGTGCTGCCTCTTAATAGAGTAGAATTACAGCGTGCCCCGGCGGAATGGCGCAAACGTAACTTTGCCGAAGTCGAAGTTTCTCTTTCAATAGAGGAGGCAACTTGTGAAGCGAGAAGATGCTTGCGGTGTGATCTGGAATTTACTCAACCCAAAGAAGATGAAAAAGAAAAAGTTAATAATTTAAAGACCTCAACGGGAGTAAATGTAAAATGATTACTCTGACTATAAACGGTATCGATATATCCGTCGAAAAAGGAACCACTGTGCTTGAGGCAGCCAGATTTTTGGGATTTCCCATTCCGACTCTCTGCCATATGGAAGGGCTTTCTCCGTATGGAGCCTGCCGACTTTGTATTGTCGAAATCGGAGAGGGGGAAAAATCCAAGATGGTCTCTTCGTGCACCTATCCTGTTGAGGAGGGAATGAAGGTACGCACTACGACAAAGCGCGTTGCCCGGGCAAGAAAGATGGTCATTGAACTGCTGTTGGCGTCTTGTCCGCAATCGAAGGTGATTCAGGATATTGCGGCGAAATACGACGTTAAACAACAGCGGTTTCGTCAGGAACATGAGGATTGTATTCTTTGCGGTCTGTGTGTCCGTATGTGCGAAGAGCAGATGATGGCCAAGGCGATTGGATTCCGGGGTCGGGGTCAGGAAAGAAGTATCGGCACCCCGTTTGATGTTAAATCGGAAACCTGTCGTCTCTGCGGCGGCTGTATGTATGTCTGTCCGGCCTGCCAGCTGCGATGCACTTTTACCGAACCCGACAAGGCAATATGCGGCGGTTGTGCTAATATCAGCGCACCCTGCTTGGATAAAGATAAATTTGATGATATGATGTGTTATATGGATCCTTGCGTGGCCTGTGAAATTGTAGAGACCCCGCAGGGCAAAGGAGGAAAATAAAGATGTCACTCACCAGAGTTAATCGATCGGCGGCTACGCTGACAAAAAATCGTACTGAGGATTCAATTTCTCCAATATCCGGTATGTGCGTAACCTGTGTTGACGGTTGCGTCGGTATGTGTGAAATTGGCAAATCCGCTTACCGGGGACACGAGGTTATTTACCCGCAGCCGTTTGGAGTTATAACGACCGCTTCCGAAAAAGAATATCCGGTTGACTATTCGCATTTGAATATTATTGGCGGTGTCGTCGGAGCCGAAGGTATTGAGGCTGACAGCGATAAGGCTGTTTTTCCCAATGTCAACCTGGAAGTTCATTTTGGCCATGATAACGGCATTAAGTTTAAGCTCCCGATCATGATTCCCGGAATTGGATCGACCGATGTAGCCAAAAACAATTGGGATGGTCTTGCCATTGGCACAGCTCTTGCCGGAACCGGTTTGACGATCGGCGAAAACGTTGTTGGTATGGATTCCGAGGCTGTGATAAAAGATGGTCACATTATTGATACCGTCGACTTGAAACGTCGTGTAAATCTGTTTAAGGATCACCAGCGTGATGGTTATGGTGCCACTATTGTCCAGGCTAATGTTGAAGATACCCGTTTGGGCGTTCAAGAGTACGCTATCGAAAAACTCGGCGTCGAATGGGTCGAACTTAAATGGGGACAGGGAGCCAAGAATATCGGTGGTGAAGTAAAAATAAAAAACCTTGAAAAAGCTCAGTTGCTTTATAAACGAGGATATGTGGTATTACCTAATCCAACCGATCCAACCGTAATCGAGGCTTTCAATAACGGCGCGTTTAAAGAATTCGAACGTCACTCACGAGTTGGTATGGTGACCGAAGAAGCATTTGCCAAACGTATTGAGGAATTGCGTGCAGCCGGCGCCAAATATATTTCGTTGAAGACCGGGGCATATCGTCCTTTGGCACTGGCAATGGCGATGAAATATGCCTCAAAATATAAACTTGATGTTTTGACTGTAGACGGTGCCGGAGGCGGTACCGGTATGAGCCCCTGGAGAATGATGAATGAATGGGGTATCCCAACGGTCGAATTGCATACGCTGATGTATCAATACGCCAAAACCCTGGCCGATAAGGGTGAGTATGTCCCGACACTGATTCCGGCCGGCGGTTTCACCTTTGAAGATACAATGTTTAAAGGTCTGGCGATGGGTGCACCGTTTGTCAAGCTGATCGGTATGGCCAGAGGCCCGATTGCGGCCGCCATGGTTGGCAAAACAATTGGCCGGACAATTGACGCTCATCAGCTGCCGGTATATGTGGAACGGTTTGGTAATACCAAGGACGAGGTCTTTGTCACAGCGGCCGATCTGCGTAAGGAACTTGGCAATGAAGCCTTTGAAAAGTTGCCGACCGGTGCCATCGGACTCTATACTTATTACGAACGTTTGGCCCAGGGACTTCGTCAGTTGATGGCCGGCAGCCGGAAATTCGGTGTCGATCATATGACTCGTGACGATCTGGTTGCCTTAACTCCTGAAGCCGCTGATATTACCGGTTTAAAAGGTGTTATGGATCTGGATAAAGAAGAATCGGAGAAAATTCTCAGTTCTTAATTCCGGAAAAGTTGTTGTTTTTTAAATAGCAATATAATTCAACCGATTCATTTAATAATTAAAGCATTTTCTCTTTTGAGAGGGTGCTTTATTTTGTTGTAGAACAAATAAATTATTTTATTCATTTCATGATTTTTTCCTCTAAGGATTTGAACAGGCACGTCCACATAAATCTTTTAACTGTTCGAGGAGCAGTGAGAAGCTGTTTTGGTAGAAAACCTATCATTGTGAGCGTGAATCCATCCCATAACGTCATTCCCTCGCTCCTTCGACGTCATTCCCGCGAAGGCGGGAATCCAAAAATTCCTTATAAGTTTATCACCTCCATATAATTCCAACGAAATGGATTCGTTTTGCATATAAAAAGTTTTTGGATTTTGTGCACGGCAGGTAGCCAGAAAACCGACG
This sequence comes from uncultured bacterium, assembly GCA_965602655.1. Classification (GTDB taxonomy): domain Bacteria; phylum Zixibacteria; class MSB-5A5; order GN15; family PGXB01; genus JAAERC01. The sequence goes on along the minus strand of CBFCZE010000167.1, from coordinate 145 downwards.
ATTGCCTTTCGTGCTGTCAGGAGCTGTTTCCTGACGGAATCTATAAAATGGGTTTGTTTTGTCATACTTTTTATTTTTTATAAATATTGCAATTTCTTTTTTTCAGTTATTAACATCATAATTAAGATGTATGGAAGGAATCAAG
>CBFCZE010000166.1:0-5211 GCA_965602655.1 uncultured bacterium | reverse complement strand
TGCCGAATACTCTGCTACGGCTCCTCAGTACGGTCCGGCTTTGGACGCCAATCAACTTGGACAGTTTGGTACCGTATGGAGCGATTATCGAAATGGGAGTTATCCCTTTAATCCGGATATTTACTATTCGGCCATTGATATAAATGGTCCGGGTACAAATAGTTCAATAACCGATGCTCGCCCTGATTCAAGCTGCGAATCGCCTGATATTGCAGTTTTGCCCAGCGGCCATGTTATTATTGTCTGGGCTGATCGTCGTGGCCGCAGTTGGGATATTTATGGTCAGTTATTGAATTCAAACGGAAGCGCTATAGGAAATAATTTTAAAATTGATTCGGAAGACGGCCAATTTCAACAACATTCACCACGAGTGGCCGCGATTTCGGATGGCCGATTTGTTGTGGTTTGGTATGATAATCGATCCGGTGATGATGATATATACGGGCGGGTATTTGACTCCGACGGCAGCCCGACGGCACTGGATTTCAAAGTGAATAATGATGATAGTCAAGCTAAACAGGCTTTTCCGGCAGTGGCCGCCGACGGAAACGGCCGGTATTTTATTGCCTGGGTCGATTGGCAGAATGGTACTTATCCGAAAAATCCGGATATTTATTATCGGCGTTATGATGATACTGGTACGCCACTTGGCGAGTGTCACAAATTAGTTTCTGATGCCAATAAGCGACCACAGAAAGATGTTTCCATATGCTCTGATCATATGGGTAATCTGGGCATTGTTTGGGCCGATTCGACCTCGGGGCAGTGGGATGCAATGGCACAGATTGTTGACAATATCGGTGCCGTGGTCGGAAGTAGTTTCTTGATTCATCAAAATACGGAAGGGAAACAGCTCCAGCCTGATATTGCCACCGATGGATATAAATTCTTTTTTGTTTGGGCCGATTCGCGCAATGGTGATTTTGATATTTATGTCACTATTAAAAATTATAACGATCCAACTATTGCCAGCGAACCAGGTGTATTAAAATTCGACATGCAGGAAGGTGGGACTGTTCCGGCATCCCAAATAATTCGTCTTACCAATTCCGGCTATGGCGAATTGGATTTTACCGTATCCCCGGTAAATGAATGGATAAGTGTTGTTCCTGATTCGGGGATAACTCCGGCTGACGTTGAGGTGCAAATTAATACCGATACTTTGCCATACGGAGAATATGTCGGCAAAATTCGGCTGATAGACTTGAATCATAATGACTCATCGGAGGTTGTTTCGGTAGTCCTGAATGTGACGGCCCCACTGATAAATATATCACCGGACACGCTTTACTTTAAAGTCCTGGCCGAGCTTGGCAATCCCGACAATTTATCTTTTCAGATTAACAACTCCGGTAGCGGGACATTCAACTGGACGGCCGAGGAATATTCCAATTGGTTTGACCTTAATCCATACTACGGGGTGTCATCGGATAATATCGAGGTTTCGATAAATCTTTCCGAACTCGAGTATGGTACATATCTGGAACCGCTGGTGATTGAATCAGATGAAGCGGTAAATTCACCCGATACAGCCTGGGTTCTCTTGGAACTAACCGGAAATATGCCGTACCTTCGCGCCGATCCTGACACGCTGATTATTAAGGGCGGGGAGGAAGATATGCTATCAGGGCAGATTGAAATCTCAAATCCCGGCTCAGGAACTCTTGACTGGACGGCAGTATTATCTGCCGATTGGCTGAGTCTGGATAAATTTACCGGGTCAGATTACGATACAATTTTTATTTCAATAGATAATTTGCAATTAACAACCGGCTCTTATAGTACAGAGATACTGATTTATGACAGCGCTTCATTCAATCAGGAAATTATCCTGCCTGTTTATCTTTATATCTCGTCGGATGATACCGTCTTAATTGCCAATGCCAATACAATGCCGGGCGAATTGGCTGTTATACCGCTTTATCTGAGTTTGTCTGAGCCGGCCAAGGCACTATATGTTCCAGTTTCATATGATTTTAGTACGGCAGTACTTGATTCAATCATTCCTAATACAACGGAATTACCGCCGTCGGTGAATTTCTTTTCCGGCATTAGCGGGGGAGAGGCTGAGTTTGGTTTAAGAATAGATGAATCGGTTTTTGACGCCGAATCGATTCCGGCCGGCAGCTATGAGATGGCATCTTTATTTTTCACGGCTGGAAGCAACGATGTTTTCACTCGGGTCGATACTCTTTCTTCTGACAGTTCCGGCCTATATGTTTTGACCGGGTCTCTTGAGAAAAGAGTTCCGGCGCTAATTCCGGGCGATTTGATAATTGGTAATCCAACTGATATTGAAGTTGTCACGGTCGAAAATATACCTGATGATATAAGACTTTCTCAGAATTATCCTAATCCGTTTAACAGCTCGACTACGATTGACCTGTTTTTGAATCGGAATTCAAAAGTCTCAATAAAAATCTATAATATTCTTGGTCAAACTGTTTATGATTATGGCAATGTTGAACTTCCGGCCGGCAGACAACGGTTTGAATGGGATGGAACCATGAAAAACAGTTCTCACAAAGCCCCCAGTGGCATCTATTTTTATCGTCTGGAGACAGCAAAATATACAACTGTTAAGAAGATGGTTCTATTAAAATAGGCAATTTGCCGCCCAATTTTTACTTGTTGATTATTGTTGTAACTTTATGTCAGAATGTGTATTATTACGAAACTTTCAGAGCAATTTGACGTCTATTCAATTAGAAAGGTAATAATAAAAGGAGTTTTTCATGTGTATCCGGGCCAAACTTGTGATTTTTTCAATATTGATATTTTTTATTGTGGGGTCAGCTATGGCTGATCCGGGGCTAATTTATGGTAAGGTCTATACTTTGGATGATGAGGTGTTGGAAGGATTTATAAGGTGGGACAAAAATGAGGTGGCCTGGGATGATGTTCTTGACGGCGATAAAGAGCTTCGAAGAGAGGCGCGCAAAAAATATCGTTACCGTTCCGATGATGATGATGATGATGATGAGATTACTATTTTTGGCGTAACGATTTATCGAAGTGGTAAATCGAGACATAGTTGGAACTGGTCTGACAACGCTCAGTCAGGAATTAGATTCGGGCATATTAAAACATTGATTCCCGATGGCGACGATGAGGTTATTCTGATTCTGAAATCGGGTGAAGAGGTTTATCTGGAAAATGGTTCCGGTGATATAGGCAGTGACAACCGTGAAATACTGATTGATACCGAGGACGAAGGCATCATCGAATTATACTGGGATGACATCGAAAAAATTGAGTTTGAGAAAACACCGAAACGCGATACCAGATTTGGCAACAGGCTTTATGGTACTGTTGTTGTTGACCGGGGGGACGAATACACCGGCTTTATCTGCTGGGATATGGATGAAGCGTACGATACCGATATTCTCGACGGCAGTGAAGATCGCCGCAAAAGAAAAATAAAATTTGCCAAGATTGACGCCATCGAACGACGTTCCTCCAATTCGGCTATTGTCACCTTAAGGGGCGGGAAGAAAATACGTCTTAAAGGTACCAACGACGTCGACAGCGGCAATCGCGGTATTGTCGTTTCCGATATGTCTTTGGGCCGAGTGGTTGTTGACTGGGATGAATTTGATTATGTCGAATTTAAAGAGGCGCCGGATGGCCCGTCGTATAATCAATTTGACGGCGGAAGAGTGCTGAAAGGTACGGTTTTGACCGAAGACGGCGAAAAGTTCAAGGGCGAGATTAAGTGGGACGATGACGAAGAATACACCTGGGAGCTTCTTGACGGTGAAATTGACGATGTCGATTTTGCCATTGAATTCGGTCAGATTAAATCGATTGAGAAAAGATCCCGTCATGGTGCCGAGGTCGTTTTGAAGGATGGACGAAAGTTCAAGCTACGGGATTCCAACGATATCGACGATGACAACAAAGGTATCATTATAAAAGACGGCGATGATAAAGTAGTCGTTGACTGGTATGATTTCGAACGGCTGGAATTAGATTGATATAAAACTATAATCGATAATACATTCGAATTTAAAAGAGAGCTTTCTTCGGCCGGGCTTAGAGGGGAGTAATGAAAGTCCGGGAGTCCAAAGAAGAACTCTCTGTATCCAAGATATAATTTTCTCCCAATTTTGTCAAGCAAAAGTTGTAACTGACTGATTGTACAAGGATTAGATATTAATTTTACTACCTGATTATTCCTGAAATATTTCCCGACGGATATGACAGTACGGTAGTTTGCCATTATTCAAATAATAATCCTGATGATAATTCTCGGCGTCCCAGTAACTGCCCGCCTCTGATAACTTGGTAGCGATTTTCAGATCCTTATCAGTCAGAAACTTTATCAATTTTTCGATAGTCTTTTTTTGTTTCTCTTTGGCGTAAAATATTTCCGAGCGATACTGGTCTCCAATATCGGGTCCCTGACGATTCATTTGTGTCGGATCGTGTATCTCAAAAAAGAGCCGGGCCAGTTTCTCATAGGAGATAAGTGAGGGATCAAACTCGACTTTGGCAACCTCGGCGTGCCCGGTGGTGCCGGTGCAGACTTCCTCATAGGTCGGGTTATCTTTGTGCCCGCCCATATATCCAACCGAAGTAGATAAAACACCGGCCTCCTTTTGAAGATAATATTCGACTCCCCAGAAACATCCGCCGGCAAAATATGCAGTCTCTGTTGTCTGCTCTTTTTCAGGGACAAATTTTAGCGATATGGAATTAACACAGTGCCGGGTGTTTTTTTCTGTGAATTGCTCGCCAAGAAAAACATGTCCCAGATGAGCCGAACAGTTATTGCAGACTATTTCGATTCTTCGGCCGTCTTTGTCGGGGATACGCTTTACGGCGCCATCAATCTCATCGTCAAAGCTGGGCCATCCGCACTGCGAGTTAAATTTGCTGTCTGATTTGTAAAGAGGGGTATCGCATCTTTTACAGAGATATGTCCCCGGTTCATAAAGTTTATCAAAGACACCGGTAAAAGGAGCCTCGGTCCCTTTGTGGATAATCACATTTTCTTCTTCTTGAGTCAGTTTATTATATTCCATATCTTTTTCACCTGCGCTTATTGGGTCAACTACGAAACCAATATTCATAAATAAAATTATAAAAGTCGTAACAAACAAAAGGACACTTAGTTTCCAGTTTTTATTCTTCATAACTCTACCCTTCACTTTTATATCTACAAATTATACGGAACGGGGTAGAGGATAGAGAATAACAATTTTACTA
>CBFCZE010000165.1:0-5213 GCA_965602655.1 uncultured bacterium | reverse complement strand
CAAAAAATTAAAAAAAGAATGGCGGTTATAACGGGAATATCGGCATATTCCATAATGAGAGATAAGGTGATAGCATATTTGAAAGACGATATTAAAATTAAAATAGATATCTATCCGGTTAAAAACAGATTCTGGGGCAGGAATGTTACTGTCAGCGGACTGCTGACCGGACGTGATATTTTATCCAGTTTGAAAAAAATAAAAAAGAAGTATGATATTATTATTTTACCGCCAAACTGTTTGAATATAGATAATCTTTTTCTCGATGATATCTCTTTGAGCGAATTGGAGAATAAGGTTAATATACCAATAAAAGTCGGATCATACAGTATGGTTGATACGATAAGGGAGGCGGTAAATTGAGCATTCCTCTGGTAGCTTTAATCGGTCGCCCCAATGTCGGAAAATCATCACTGTTTAACCGTTTTTTGCAGAAGAAATTGGCGATAGTTGATGCTATCCCCGGCGTGACTCGCGACCGCAATTACAGTCTATGCGAATGGGCCGGGCGTGAATTTTATCTGGTTGATACCGGCGGCATGATTCCTGAATCCAAAGGCGGAATAGAAAAGATGGTCTTGGCTCAATCTGAGATAGCGATAGCCGATTCGGACGTGGCTGTTTTAATAGTTGATAATCAAACCGGCCCCGACAGCACCGAGCAGAAAATTGCCGGGCAATTACTAAAATCGGGCAAGAACACAATTGTTTTGGCCAATAAAATTGATGATAACATATACGAGCATGAGCGTTTTCAATTTTCACGGCTCGGTTTGGGTGATCCTCTGGCCGTTTCGGCCACTGTCGGTCTCGGTATCGGGGAGGCGCTGGATAAAATTATCGAACATCTGCCTCCGGTAGGAAATATGGAGCAGGAATCTGACGCTATACGCATTGCCGTTATCGGCCGCCCGAATGTGGGCAAATCATCGTTTATAAACAGGCTCATCGGCGAGGACAGAGTTATTGTCTCACCGATTCCGGGGACAACCCGCGATGCGGTCGATACTCCTTTTGAGTTTGAGGATCGTAAGTACACTCTGGTCGATACGGCCGGTTTAAGGAGAAAAGCCAAAGTCAAAGACGCTATCGAGTATTTCACCACTCTGAGAACGCTTCGAGCCATTGAACACTGCGATATTGCCCTGGTTCTGGTTGACGCTTCCGAGGGGCTTATCGTGCAGGATTTGAAAGTAATCGAAGATGCCGCTAATGTTCGGAGAGGTATAGTTATGGCGGTTAACAAGTGGGATATTGTAGAAAAGGATACATATACGGCCGATATATTTACATCGCAGATAAAAGAATATGCCAGGACGCTTGCTTATATCCCCAATATCTATATTTCCTGCCTGACCGGCCAGCGTGTTGTAAAAGTTATACCGCTGATTGATAAGGTGTATGAAAACTGGGACCAACAAATTACGACAGCGGAGTTGAATAACTTTCTTGAGGATATTGTCAACAAGCGTCATCCGGCGGCCGTCAAGGGGAAATATATTAGGTTTTATTATGTAACTCAATCGGGTATCAAACCGCCGACTTTTTTATTCTTCTGCAACTATCCGCAATTGCTTCAGAAAAGCTATATCCGCTATATTGAAAATCAATTGCGGAAAAAATATTCATTTGATGGCGTCCCGATAAGAATAAGATTCAAAAAACGGAAATAAATCGGACAATCCGAAAATAGATCTTATTACCTTATAAATATTTATCCCGGCCTTAGGATTATTTCTTTCCACAAATATCTTATTTATCAAGGAATTAACGGTTTTGCCGAAAATTCTTATATGGACAGTATTAATTCATCCGAAGACAGAATTTTTGACCTCGAATCCAAGCTTGAAAAAAGCCGCCTGAAGGTTCATGACCTGGCGACAATGGGGACATTGATTACCTCCATTCTTGATATCGATACAATCCTATCGGTAGTGATGGAAATGTCGATTCGAATGGTTGAAGGTGAGGTTGGGCTGATTCAACTTTATGAGGAAAATGAACTACGCTCAAAAATTACCTGGGGTGTTGATACTATGCTGATAAAGAATATTATCTACAAAGACAATCTGGACATTTCAAGCTATTGCTTTTTGCATCAGGAAGCGGCCGTATTTAGTAATTTCGATTTGAACCTGCCCGACGGACCCAATATCAACACTGTTCTTGCGGTTCCGATTAAATCACGCGCCCGATGTCACGGGATAATGGTAATTATTAACAACGTCTCCGGCGAAAATTTTACCGATTTGGATAAAAACAATCTGGAGATGCTGGCAAATTTCGCCGCCGTTGCCATTGATAATTCAATTCTCTTGAAAGAATCATTGGCCAAACAGAAAATTGAACAGGAATTATCGATTGCACGACAGGTACAAAATGCGATTCTTCCGGTGGGGGAAATGGCAATTGAAAATGTTGAATTCGGGATGTTATATCAGCCGGCCAAAGAAGTTGGCGGTGATTTTTATGATATAGTTAAGCTTAATGAAAAAGAATTTTTGGTGATAATCGGTGATGTCTCCAATAAGGGTGTCCCGGCCGGATTGGTGATGGCCGCCTCGGCGGCGATTATTAAAGCAGAACTGAGAAACAATCCCGATATAGGCCTTTCGGATCTGATGTGCAATTTAAATAATTTGCTTTGTGATGGAATTATTAAAAGTCATGATATGTTTGTCACATTGTTCATTGCCCGATTTGACCTGCAATCCGGAAAGGTGTCATACTGCAATGCCGGCCATGTCCCGCCACTTTATTGGATGACAGCCAAAAATGAGGTTGTCGAACTTCGCTCGGGCGGAACTTTTGTTGGGCAGTTTCCGGAAATACCGTACAAAGAGGGAGAACTGCCAATAAGCCGGGGAGACAGGTTATTTGCTTTTACCGATGGCTTGACCGAGGCCGAAGATGTTAATGGGAAATTTTTCGGATCCGAGAGAGCCCGGCAGATTTTTATGTCCAAAAAAGAACTTCCGGCTGATCAGTTCTGCAGGGATGTCAAAGAGTGGGCCGACCGTTTTCGAGAGGGAGCCAAACAGGATACTTTTGATGATTTTACCATTTTTGAGCTAAAAATAGGCGGTAATAGATAATATGAGTTTTGTAAGATTTACATATAGTTCGGAACTTGAATCCGAGAATAAAATGTATGATGACGTAAAAGCATTTCTTGTCGAACAAAACATAAATACCAGGCTGATAAACAATATTATGCTATCTGTTTCGGAAGCCTTTACCAATGCGCTTTTGCATGGCAGTCAATCGGATCCGAATAAATCTATTCATATCTCGATCACCGCTAATAACAAGGAGATAATTGCCGATATAACAGATGAGGGCCAAGGAAATGTGGAAAATCTTGGCGGCCCCCAAAAAGTCGATTTCTGGCAGGAAGGTGGCCGGGGAATTATGTTGATTAAAGCAATGGCCAGCGATATTACTCTTAGAAAAAGTACTGAAACCGGCGGGATACAGGTATCAATGAAGTTTGACAGGAATAAATATAAAACCGATAAAAAAAAGAACAAAATATTTAGTAATAACCGGGGGAAAACGATGGAATTAAATCGTAGAGATGAAAATATGGTTGTCGTCTTAACATTGACGGGCCGCCTGGATCTGGCCAATGGCAACAAACTTAAAGATGAGATCAAGAGTGTTTTGGACAGCGGCAAAACAGCCATTCATCTTTGTATGAAAGATCTCGAGTTTGTTAATAGTTCCGGACTGGGTGCCATGGTTTCGATTATGAAGGAAATTCGCCTTCAGCGAGGACGATTGACTTTATCGGATATGGCCGATTATGTCCGCGAAGTTTTTGATATCACCCAATTATCTCATATCTTTGAAATATTCCCCACTGAGGAAGTGGCTCTGCACTCTTATCAAACAGCGACTCAGATATAGATAATTAGTTCAGGAGGGGGAGTCGGTATGGAACGGAAAAATATTTTAATTGTTGATGATGAGCTATTAATCAGGGATTTATTATACGATTTCTTCTCTGAGAAAAATTGGATCGTTTCAGTATCAGACTCAGGAAGTAATGCACTTGAAATATTAAAGACTCGAAGATTTGATCTGGCTCTCGTTGATCTTAAGATGCCGGAAATCGACGGGATTTCTCTGATTAAAAGTATTAAGTCCCGTTATCCGGCTCTGCCGATTGTTATAATTACGGCTTTCCCCAGTTTCGAATCAGCCGTTGAAGCCCTCAGACTTAAAATCGAGGACTATATAACCAAACCATTTAATATTAATAAACTATTCAAAACGGTTTGTGAAATACTAAAGAAACCAAAGGATCAACCGGATATTATCCCCACCGAGAAATATTAGTTCAATCAAATTCAATTTCCACTGCGATATTTTCGGACAATAAAATATCTCTAATGTTTATAGAAGGCATCCTTTGTTGTTAAGCTGCATTACAAAAAGTATAATATTTTTTTGTTGATTATACTTTTATTATAAAATATAATTTCTCAAATTAGCAGAGGTATGCTGTGGCGGATGAAAATAACATTAAGGCTGTCGAAATATCCGATGAGGTGGGGCAGTTCACCGAAACCTATTCATCATTCAATAAAATTATTAACAGCTTGCAGAGACAATATCTATCCCTGGAAGATACCTACACCGAGCAGAGCGAACAGCTGCAGTCGGTAAATAAATCCCTACAGTCGATGGTTGCCGAAAACCGGGCTGTAACCGAGTTTCTAAACAGCATTTTAAATTCGCTCTCTTCGGGCGTTGTCGCGGTTAATCGATCGGGCCATATAACTCATATCAACCCGGCGGCAAAAAATATTCTTGGGCTGACCGATGGCCGTCGGCAATATTATGGCCTGCCCTGTGAAAAGATTATTAAACCAATTGAAGAAACTGAATATTCTGCGGCCGAAACCGTCAAAAGCGGGCAAATCTTTGAAAATGTCGAAAAGAAGATTGAAACATTTCAGGGAAATATTCTGACCCTTTCGGTCTCAACTTCGGTCCTTCAAAATGATTCGGGTGAAATTGTCGGAGCCGTTGAACTTTTTTATGATATCTCCAAATTAAAGAAAATGGAAGAGCAGCTAATGCGGATGAAAACGCTGGCCTCTTTAGGTGAGATGGCCGCTTCAATTGCACATGAAATTCGTAATCCGTTAGTCGGAATAAGCGGCTTTGCATCTCTCCTGGCCCGCGATCTTGAAAATAATAGCCAG
>CBFCZE010000164.1:0-5228 GCA_965602655.1 uncultured bacterium | reverse complement strand
GTTCCCAATTAATAGTATAGTCGTCTCCGTTATCAGTAATCGAGTAGAGCTTATGATCTTTTGAACCAAAATAAATTATGTCGTCTTTGGTAATCGCAGGAGATGAGAAAACGCACCAACCAGGTCTATAGTACCATTTAATGTCGCCAACAGAGTTTAAAGCAAATAGAGTAAAATTCAAACATCCTATATAGGCATCGCCATTATCAAGGACCAGAGGAGAACTCATAAGACCCGTAGTTAGATCAGTTTTTACTCTCACTTTTGCGTATGTGACCGAATCCTCAAGGACATAATAATATCCATCCCAAGAACCGAAATGAATAGCACTATCCAAACCTATTGACGGGGATGAAAAAACACCTCCCCGGGTTTTGTGCTTCCATTTTAAGGTTCCGTCCGGATTTATTGCATAAAGTGCCGAATCTAAGACAGTTGGCTTCGGCCATATGCCCGATCCTATATATATTGTTCCGTCCGGACCAATGGCGGCCGATGACGCAACCACATCATTGGTTTGAAATGTCCATTGCAGTGCCGGTGTAACCGGGCCGGTGTAAGGGGATAAGCCGGTATTTTGTTTATTCTGTCTGAATCTTGGCCAGGGGCTGACTTGTCCCTGACTTGCAGCATGTATAAAAAATATCAAGATAAGAAATATCGTGATTTGCAAATCCATTCGCCTCATTTGTTTTCTCCTATTTTGTTTATTCATTTTAGATGTAATACGTTAGAAAATCATACATGATGGATTATAATCATCCAAAATTAGAATTAATAACTATTTAAGATATCACCTTAGATTGGACTTAACTTTCTTGAAAGTCGGATCAAGGGAGGTGTTTATGTTTATAAATCGCAATGCTTTATCATCGTTGATAGATAACATTAAGCGCTTTTATTCAATATCATAGACAGGTATTGCAAATATTACTTGACAAAACGCTATACAGTCTGTATATTGGAATATAGATAATTAAGTAATCTTCTATCCCACCTCATATATAGCCAAAGTATAATAGCGACTCGTATCTCCACCCAATACCCTCACTATTGACCGTTAACCTTAAACATGGAGGATAAGGCCTATGGGACCTTAGGCCCGCTCTGTTGACTCTGTGCGAAATGCAGGATATCATATTGTATTATAAATAGATTATATCCAATACTTCGCATGGCTGTTTCCCTGTTAAAAAATGGCAAGGAGATGGAACATCAGTTTTCCGGATTTGGGGGGAGTCAATACACACGCTGACCCTCTATCCAGCCAAAAGAATAGGGAGACAGCTTATAAATTAGAAATCTTTGGGACTAAAACCAAAGATTTCAATAAAATCCGCAGTACAAAACCCCGGTATAATCTCCGTCCGGGGTTTAACTTATCCCATTGGGTATAGGCTTTTTGCCATATTTTTACTAGTCCGCCAGTTCATGACAGCGACAAAAATTGCTCTAAAATTGAACATTCTTATTTTTAAGGCGTTGCTATTCAACGAGATACTATTCCAGGACAATATCCTCTTACGGTCGGCACTTCTCTTGCAAATTCTCTTTATGCAAAGCAAACGGAACATAATAGAAAGGTTGAGTAGCAGCTATGAAAGTCAAATTTACTCTCACAATGGATGACCTGGACGTCAATGGGCGGCAAATTGATACTGTCATTCTTGACTGGGAAAGCGAAATGGAGCATGAGGAGTTGTTGGCCATTTCGCACAACTGGATAGCTTCCCAGAATTTCTTGACACAACGTATGACCGGACTCAATTGTGTCGGTGAATCTTCATTAACTATTGAACCTATGGATGAATTTTAGGGACTATTATGATCATCGAATTTATACAGCAAGCCGCTTCTCAGATTAACGAGCCCTCCGGGCTAATTGATGTCGGTCGCCAGTTTATCGAAGAGAAATTCGGAACGGCCGGTATCATCGCCGCTGCCCTTTTACTGGTAAGTATTGTTGGTCTATTGCTTGGCAAGGTAACCAAGCTTTCCTTCAATCTGGTCCGCTTTGTCGTTATACCCTCGGTTGCCGTAACATTTGTTGCCACCTATTTTTTACCCTATTCATTTGTTTATATACTGCCGGTAACGGTGGCATTCTTCTCAGTTGTCTTGATGGTCAAAGGATAATCTATAATGAAAGTTGCCCTTGATATAGATAATGTCCCGATCAATGTAAATGATCGGCCCAACTATGCGCCTCTTCTGCCTGCAATCAATGCATCCAAAAGAAACGCCGAGATACTTTTTTTTACTCAATCGCTGACAAATCTGACTGAACCTAAAAAAATCGTTAAATTTCTTGATTCAATCCCGGGAAAAGCATCTCTGGTTTTTGGACGACCCAAAGCTGACCTTTACCTTGGAGTTTAATATGTCACCAGAATCGAATCCTCAGAAAAAAAATAAAGGCAAAAAGAAACGGTCGAATAAGGTAAAAAACGAAGTCAAGAAACCGGCCGAAAATCCGTTTAAAAATGACGATGAACTCGATGACGATAAGGTCTTTATTGAATGTCCGGGCGCTACAATTTACGAACCGGGAACCCGTAATATAATCGCCGGCGTTCGCTTTTACGATGAAAATAACCCGTCAAAAGGTTATGAAATTGTAGCCAATCCGGTTTACGCGCCGGAACATCGCGGCCGCCGTCTGGTTAGAAAGAAGGATATTAATTGCTTACGTCGCTGTCAGGCCTGTCAGGATTTAACAGTCAGAATGGTTCGTCGGGAGGGTCCGGATTTTTATATCCCCAATCCCAAACATCCGAAAAAACGACAACTTAGATCAGTTGATAAAAGCTGGTAGTTTTTTTAAATAAACAGTCTCACATTTCCATAACGTTTTGCAATTTAATAAGATAGAAAATTATTTTTTCTTGCTCTACATCTAAAAATTAGTTATATTTTAGTTGTATGAAAACGACTAAAAATATAAGCTCCAAAAAGTCGGCAACCCGGCTGGGACCGCTGCTTAACAGTATTTTAGCTCGTATGGGTCTCGGCTATACGCTGGACGGATGGAAAATAGTTAACTCCTGGCCCGAGATTGTAGGGGAAAAGATAGCCGAGGTATCAAAAGCAATCAGATATGAAAATGATACCTTGCTGATTTCGGTACCCGATGCTGTCTGGCGCCAGGAACTGCTATTAGATGTTGATCGTATTCTACGGGAAATCCATACCGTTCCGGGGGGTCGCTCGGTAAAAAAAATACATTTTATTGCATAGATACACAGGAAACAAACGCCAGTGAAAGTTGAAACAGAAGACGTGAAGGAAATAAAAAAGACAGAGCATCAGTATGATGCCACTACAATTCAAGTATTGCGCGGTCTCGAGCCGGTTCGTCGTCGTCCGGCGATGTATATCGGCGATGTCAGTAACCGCGGTCTGCACCATCTGGTGTATGAAGTTGTCGATAACTCAATAGATGAGGCGGTGGCCGGTTTCTGCACCGCCATAAAAGTGGAGATAGGCACAGATAATTCAATCACCGTTACCGATAACGGTCGAGGCATTCCGACCGGTCAGCATCCGACTCAGAAAAAATCGGCGCTGGAAGTTGTTATGACGATGCTTCATGCCGGCGGTAAATTTGACCACTCCAGCTATAAAGTCTCCGGCGGTTTGCACGGTGTCGGGGTTTCGGTGGTTAATGCCCTCTCCGAATGGTGCTGGGTTGAGGTTTGCCGTAACGGAGAAGTATTCAGACAGGAATACAAAAGGGGTAAGGCGCAGGAAAAAGTGAAAATAATTGGAAAGCGGAAACAGCCCGGAACCAAAACCTGCTTTTATCCCGATAATACTATTTTTAACGATGTCAATTTTAAGTTTGGAACGCTTGTCGCCCGGATGCGCGAGCTCGCATTTCTTAACAGTGGATTAAAGATATCTCTGATTGATCATCGAAAAGACGGCAAACAGCAGGAATTTCTGTACAAAGGTGGACTTTCATCATTTGTTGCCTATATCAACGAAAACAAAACACCGCTATTTCATAAACCGATTTACTTCCATAAGGAAAAAGATGGCGTTGATGTTGAAATTGCGATTCAGTACAACGACAGCTACAACGAAAATCTTTTCTCTTATGTAAACAATATCAATACCATCGAAGGCGGTACACATCTGACCGGTTTTCGCACCGCCCTGACCAGAACCATTAATAATTATCTCATAAAAAATAATCTTCTCAAAAATGGCAAAGGCGGTAAGGGAAAAAACGGAAAGAATGGCAAAAACCGTATTTCGGTGATCGGTGATGATTCCCGCGAGGGTTTGGCCGCAATTATATCGGTCAAGGTTCCTGAGCCGCAGTTTGAGGGTCAGACCAAAACCAAACTGGGTAATTCCGAAGTGCGCGGTATTGTCGAGTCAATTACCAATGAGTACCTCGCCAGTCATTTTGAGGAAACCCCGCGCGACGCCAAAAAAATTGCCGAGAAAATAATTTCCGCCGCCCGTTCGCGTGAGGCGGCACGGAAAGCAAAAGAATTGACCCGTCGTAAGACGGCTCTCGATCATGCCGCTCTGCCGGGTAAACTGGCCGATTGTTCATTGACCGACCCGTCGATGTGTGAAATATATATTGTTGAGGGTGATTCGGCGGGAGGTTCGGCCAAACAGGGACGCGACCGCCGCTCTCAGGCGATTTTGCCGCTTCGCGGAAAAATACTGAATGTTGAAAAGGCCCGTCTTGATAGGGTTTTATCCAATGAAGAAATCCGGACGATGATAACCGCGCTCGGGTGCGGTATCAGAGAAGATTTTAATATTGAAGGTCTGCGGTATCACAAAGTTATAATTATGACTGATGCCGATATTGATGGTGCTCATATCCGGACTTTGATTCTGACCTTCCTCTTCCGTCATATGAAAGAGCTTATAGAGCATGGGAATATTTATATCGCGCAACCGCCTCTGTACAAAGTGTATAAGGCCAAAAAGGAATATTATGCCTACAACGATGAGGAGCGTGACCGTTTTATCAAGCAACTCGGTGGTGACGGTGTTTCGATACAACGGTATAAAGGACTGGGTGAGATGAATCCCGAACAGCTCTGGAAAACGACGATGGATCCGGAGACACGAACGCTCCTGTCGGTATCGTTGGAGGATGCCACCGAGGCTGATCATCTTTTCTCGGTTTTGATGGGTGATGTAGTCGAACCGCGTCGTGAATTTATCGAACAAAATGCTCAGTACGTTCGCAATCTGGA
>CBFCZE010000163.1:0-5272 GCA_965602655.1 uncultured bacterium | reverse complement strand
CGGTTATTATTCCCTGGCAGGCGACACCATGAGCAGATGAATCACCGGGGCTGGGATCCGAATCCTCGATAATCGGATCAGCCCAAGCATTTTCCCCCATAAAATCATAGCCCCAAGTCAAAAATACGTCCAGATCTTCATGATTTTGGACAAACCCGTCATCTATGATAGCTATGACAACCATTTGATTTAATCTCGGTATATCCCATGCTTTTTTAATACCAATATCAACGCCCGGATATTCATCATTATATAAATAATATTGATGTTGGAATAACGGATCATTTGGCTCAACGTCAAATAAAACTGGGGCCGCCAAACTCGGTTGTGAGTATTTTAGGAAACCCAATTCATAAAACAGATTGGCTATTTCAAGCGTGCTCCCAGATGATTCCGGTGTTATACTTACCTTTCTGCTACCAGTATATTCAAAGGGGCCCTCCAACTGCTCAACATTGTAGAAATCATACAAACTGTCTATTGTCTGTTGAGAGACCGAATCATTAAAGGAAATAACAAACAGATCGTTAAGTTTATAAATGCCGCCGGATGAGCCTTCATAGGTTGGGAAAACAAATTGTACGGCTGGATTGTCCTCCAGTTCGGCAATAGCCAAATCAGCATCGTAACCTTCGCTAATATGATAAACATGAAAATCTCTGTCCCATATCTCAGGGGCATAGCTTTCATCCAAACATTCAACCTGCATGGCAAAAGTTTCATAATTGGTTGAGGGAATGGCCGGGTCAAATTTTATTGTAAGGACGGAATCCAATTTAGTTAACATTTTTTGTCCCAGCTGGCAGTAATAAAACTCGGCATTTGCCGTTGGGATGTCAATGGCAAACATTGCCAAAACCAAAATTAGTATAAATATTTGTTTTTTCATCTTATTTCTCCTTTTAATTTTCAGGTACAGGCCCCAGAGCAATTGAGATAGCATCAAAGACGTTGTAAGGTCTTATAGCTCTTACAATTCTATTTAGCTCCAAATCTATGACCGCAACGGGAACTCCGCCCCCGGCAGTTGAATTACCGGATAAATAGGCTCGTCGATTATCCGGAGTTAGAATTATTTGACCGAAGAGTGCATCAACCCATTTACCCGATGTATCATAAGGCGTTATCCAGTGAGTTGGCTGGTGAGTGAGTGCGTCAAAAATCCAGATCGGACGAGACGGATATTCGCCATGAAAACCATCACCACCATCGGTCATATAAACCCGCCGTCCATCGGGTGAAACCGATATTGAGCCGGTTGTATGAGATATATATGTGTTGTTTATAAGCGAATCGCCGGTGAGATCATACTGGCGAAAATATGCGCCAGTACTCAGGAAGTAAAGATCATTGGTAAACCCGTTATAAGCCAGTGGCCCAATACCGCCCCAGGAAACCGGGGTCTTAATGGAATCTACCACGGTTCGAGAATGGCAGTCAATTTGAAATATAATATATGTATTGTCAGGAAGCTTTGAGGTAGCAATAAAATATTGATCCGATGTTGTATCAAGATAGGCAAACCAAGAATTTGGATAATCGACGGGCGGCAAATTAAAGTCAATTGAATCAAAAGGTGTTAAATCTGCCGGGTTGATGAAATATGTTTTCTCAAGGTTACTCATAACTCCGTAATTATCCCCGCCATCGAACCGATAAATACAGTTTTGCTGATCCAGAGTTTCAATCAGAGTTAGATTGGAACTGTTATAAATACGAAGTTTATCACTTCTAACAAGTAGACGTTTGCCGTCCGAAGTAACAAACAGATCATTTGCAAAGTAGTCTATTCGTATAGAATCAACTATTGTGTCAGCAGGAGTATCGATAGACATTATAAATCGATTATACGAATCAAGTACATACAGCCGATAATTGCCAAGCTCAACTGTATTGTCCTCCGGGCAAACCGGGCAGTCTTTATCGCATGATTGAAATAAACAGATAGATAAAATGACAACAAGAATTGCCATAATATAATATTTTTGCTTCATATAACCTCTCCCATTTGAAATCCCCGTATTATTATTACTAAAGATACAAACAACATTTCAAATATTTTTCTTCTACTAAACATTTTTCTTCTCCTTTATTCAGGAACCGGGCCCAGGATAATATCTTTAGCCCAGAATTTCTCATCTTGAAATATTCCATTTATAATTCTATTTTTCTTCAAATCAACCACTGCGACAGGCACATATCCGTTGTTATTTCCGCTGGTACCAATATAGGCTCTTTTACCATCAGGAGTTATCCGGATATCGCCAAACAGAGGGATATCGATTTTATCTCCCGGTGGGAATATATATGGCGGTATAAGATCAATTATCTCATGCGTTTCTGAATTAATTACCCAGATATCACCTCGCGGATATTCAGAATGCAAACCGTCGCCGCCGTCGGACATATAAACCTTTGACCCATCAAGCGAAATCGATACCGAACCAAGCGGACTAATGGTAGTTATTGCAAACGTTGCCGACTTGGAAACCAAATCATAGGCAAAAAAGGCAGAACCAAGTCCGGGACTGCCGTGGAAATATATCTCATCGGTCTTGAAGTTATAGGCAAGGTCCCAGCAATAATAGCCAAGATCAATTGAATCAGTTAATGTTCGGGAATTACAGTCGATGAGATAAACAATATTCGTACTTTCTACCTTAGGGGATATGAAAATATTAGTTACGGTGTCAAAAAATCCATTATAAATATTACATGGGATAGAATCATATGGCACCAATGTAGCAATATCTATAAAGAATAACTTTTCAGTCATGATCGAATAATAAATACCGATATTATCTGTCTTATCGAAATAGTAGTCGCCATATTGGTCGATTGATTCGATATGAGATAAATCGGTAGTATTATAAACTTCCATTTGCCTGGTATCCCCATTCCCAACCAATAAACCATTGCCATCAGGGGTTACATAAAGACCATAGCTGTTATATCCCAATGAAACCGAGTCAATTACCGTGTCCGCAGGCGTATCGATTGAAATTAAAGTGTTAGACCACCCGTTTATAACATATAACCGATAATTGCCGGTTGGGCCGGTATCGTCTTTCGGGCAAACCGGGCAGTCTTTATCGCATGATTGAAATAAACAGATAGATAATATGACAATAATTATTGCCATAATATAATATTTTTGCCTCATATAATTTCTCCTATTTATAATATTACTACTTCCCAATTCAACCAGATAAATATCTTAAATAATTTCATTTTCTTCTCCTTTAATCAGGTACCGGCCCGATTGCTATTGCCCCGGATGAAAATTCCTCATTATTAAACAGACCTCTTATAATTTTTCCTTCCTGAAGGTCAACGACAGCTAATGGTGTATATGCATTATTGTTCCAACTCTCTCCCACGTAAGCTCTTCGACCGTCGGGAGTAATAAAAATTCTACCAAACAGAGGGTAGGATATTCTATCACCCGGCGGGATAATATAAGGCGGAATAAGCTCAATAAGCTCGTGGATTTCCGCATTCAATACCCAGATATCGCCTCTTGGATAAATAAAATGCCAGCCATCGCCGCCGTCGGTCATATAAACTTTCGTGCCATCGGGTGAAATTGAAACGCCGCCAAAGGGAGCAGTGGTAGTTATCGTTAGAGTAATTGAATCAGAAGTCACATCATAGCAATAAAATCCGCCATAATCACCTTGCGTACCATGAAAATAGATTTCATCGGTCAGCCAGTTATAAGCAAGATAGTAGACAAAATGACCCGCATCAACCGAATCAATAGTTCTGGTGTCGCAGTCAATAAGATAGATTATATTGCGGACCTCAAGACTAGGGGCAACAAAAAGATTTGTAACTGTGTCCAGATAACCATCGCTGATACTTCGATTTATCGAATCAAGTGGGGTAAGTGTGACTGGATCGATAAAAAATAGTTTTTCATTCAGAAGCGAATAGTATATCCCGATATTATCGGTTTTGTCGAAGTAATATTCGCCATACTGATCAGCCAGTGTTTCCAAATGCGACAGATCGGCCGTATTATAGACCTCCATCTGCCGGGTATCCACATTGGTGACAAGCAGGCGGTTACCATCCGGTGTCAGAAAACAGTTATAGAATCCATGATTCAGCGCTACCGAATCGACTATCGTGTCAGCAGGTATATCGATAGCGTATAGTGTAAAGTTATTATGTCCATTTATTGTGTAAAGCCGATAATTACCGGGTTCGCCGGTATCGTCTTTCGGGCATATCGGGCAGTCTTTATCGCATGACTGAAATAGACAGATTGATAATATGACAATAATTATTGCAATAATATAATATTTTTGCTTCATATAACCTCTCCCATTTGGAATTTTTCTACTATCAAATATAACAATTTGTCAATCCTGTTGAATATTAATCATACGCTCCTCCTTCAGGTAGGCCCCACCAGGTTGCAGTTTGCCGACAAATTAATGTTCCGGCAACGGCAAACCAAACTCCCAAAAAGGCGGTTGATCATTCGGTTGTCTTTATGCTCTTTTTTATTTGAAATCAGCCCCGATGCCTAAACCGATATAAATATAGGGTAATAAAACCTGTTTGTCAATTGTCAATTGATGATTTATTTAAGCATTTTCCCTACAATATCACCCTTATTTCATATCATACTCCTATATTATAGACGAATTAAAGATATTGTGTGAGCGGCAGACGCCCTCGTTTGCCCCTTCCTATTATTCCGTGGGCGGCAGGCGCCCTCGCCTGCCCCATTTATTTATTGACCAATTTATCTCCATATAATAAATTATAGTATGGTTGTCAGAAAAAGATTGAAGATTAATGGTCCTGCTTTAGTTTTTGTAACTACTACGGTTGTGAAATGGTTGCCAATTTTAAGCAAAGATGAAGTAGCCGATATTATAGTTTCGGAATTGAGACCCAGTTTGGTGACATACGATGTTTCTCTTTTAGGTTATGTTATTATGCCCAGTCATTTTCATGGTTTGTTTGGCTTTAAAACGATTGAAAAACTATCAGAATTTATGCATTGTTTTAAGGGTATAACATCCAAAAAAATAAAACAGCTTAATCTCGGCGAATTGAATTCAAACGACTTCAAATTATGGAGACCAAGATTTGATGATCTAATTATTAATTCGCCAGAGCAATTTGATATTAAAATGGAATACATTCATAATAATCCTGTCAAAACCGGTCTGGTCAAGAAGGCAGAGGATTGGCCTTACTCCAGTGCGCGCGATTGGTTGACGGGTAACAGAGGGCTAATTCAAATCGATAAAGA
>CBFCZE010000162.1:0-5496 GCA_965602655.1 uncultured bacterium | reverse complement strand
AGGGGAAAATCTGGGATAAAGAGGATAATAAATCTAAACCATGCAATCGTCCGTTACATGATGGCAAATATTGCATCTGTCACTCAAAAGATATTAACAAAGATATAGAACTATTAAGAGCCGAAGTGCAGAAACAAATTGACAGAAAAGATTATCACGATTTTACTGAGTTTGTATTTCCCAAAGAATATAGTTTTGAAAATATAAGATTTGTTAATGATGTGTACTTTAGATTTGCCGAATTTGCCAACGGAACAAATTTTGTGGGCGGCAGACGCCCTCGTCTGCCCCAGCGTAACTATCCCCTGACAATTTCACTACTATATCACCGTTAATTCTTCCCACACATCTTAATAATGATACCAATAATACAAAAACAGAAATTTCAATTTTACTACAAAGTATATAGTTTTTTGCAAAAAATGACGGAACAAACCCATTCTAACAACGACATTGTCAGGAAAATAAAAACTATGACGAAACAAAGCCATTTTCGGTTGGCCGTCAGGTCACAATCGCTTCGCGCTCAAGACCTGACTGAACGTAAAAAAACAAAAAACGGGAAAACGAACCCATTTTGCTGAAACGTCATGGGAGGTAAAATATTATGGAGAATTTATTGAGCCAAAACTGAGTCATGGTACAAAAACTTGTAGTAAAATTGTCGAAACCCTTCGGGATTTCGACTCGAACTACTCTGATTTTTTATGTGGTTTTAGAATCGAGACGATAATCGAAACGGCCAAAAAGAAAGCGATGATACCGAGGGCCGTCATATCGGGGATTTTGTAAAAGCCGGAAATAAGCATCTTGACCCCGACGAAAGCGAGTATCGCCGAGAGGCCGTATTTGAGATAATAAAACATATCCATCAGACCGGCGATGGCAAAATAAAGCGCCCGCAATCCGAGGATGGCAAAAACATTCGAGGTATAAACAATAAACGGGTCAAGCGTGATAGCAAAAATGGCCGGAATCGAATCGACCGCAAAGACAACATCGGTGGTTTCAACCACAATCAATACGACAAACAGCGGCGTCCCCAGTTTTTTCCCGGCTTCTTTGATGAAGAATTTGCCCTTATCATAATTATCTGTCAATGGGACAAAACGTCGAACAAATCTTAAGACAGGATTTTTCTCCGGCTCGATTTTTGTTTCACCCGCGGCACCCATCTTAATTCCGGTATAAACAAGAAAGGCGCCAAAAATATAAATGATCCAGTGGAACTTGGCGATAAGCAAAGCACCGATACCGATAAAAAGTCCGCGCATCACAAGCGCCCCGATAATCCCCCAGAACAGGACTTTATATTGAAATTTATCCGGAACACCGAAATAGGTAAATATCAAAAGGAAAACAAAAATGTTATCGATACTTAAGGATCGTTCAATCAGATAACCGGTGAAAAACTGAAGCGCTTTTGCCTCGCCCTGCCAGAAATAAACAACAACATTAAAAATCAGGGCGACAACGACCCAGATTACCGACCAGACCAGGCCTTCTTTGACCGAAATCTTATGATCTTTGCGATGAAAAATCCCCAGATCAAGCGCCAGCATAGCCAGCACCAGAATATTAAAGCCGCCCCAGATGAAATATTTGTTGGCTAATAGTTCCTGCAATTGGCTGGCTTCCTCAAAAACATTTGATTTTATTGGTCATTATTGATTTTCAATGTCTTTGGATCTGAAACCGATTCTCGGAAATGGATTTACAATCGAACTGGCTATATTGGTTAAATGGGCCGCCACTCGTTTTAGATATCTAAAGTACAATGCCAGGACGACGGCATCGGAGGCGGTCGGCGGCGTATCTTTACCACGAATAATATCGCCCATAATATTGTCGCACCGCGAAGAAATCCCGCGATGCTCCGACATCATCTGTTTGGCCAATTCAACATCGGGGCCGGATAGCACTTTGATAATCTGGTCGAAACGAATTAATAGAATCTTTTCAATTTCAGCCAGATCATTTTCATATGTGCCGGCATCAAGTCTTGTCGGATGCGCCTGGGCCAGTTCGGTTATATTTTTGGTAAAATCGCCAATCCGTTCGACATCGATAACGATCGAAACCAAGGCCAAGCCCGGGACAATATTATGCACCCCGGATATTGTCAGATGAGTCAGGACATTACGACGGACTTCCCGCTCAAATTTATTAATCTGTTTATCTTTCTCATAGATGTTAAAGGGAAGCTCGGCATTATCACGGTTACGAAGAGATTCTTTCGACGCGCGAAACATCTCAAGGTCAGATTCAAGCATCTTTATCGTAGTATCAAACGCTTGATCAAGAAGATTCTCTTTTCCAAAAAGCTCTATAAATTTCTTATACATAACTTACTACCTCAACAGATATATTAAAGCTATCGGTATTATGAAAAAAGTCAACAGAATAAAGGCTATCGGATACAATTTTGATTTTACCGTCAGGTTGGCTACCTTTTGCGCTATAGTGATAGGGATTTTTGCCAATGGCAGGAAGATTGATATCCCGAGTATATTAAACAGCAAATGTGAAAAAGCGACTGCCGCTGCCCCCGAATTCTGAGTTACCAATGAGGCCAGGATGGCTGTAACCGTCGTTCCGATATTTGCCCCCAAAGTATATGGAAAAACCTGGCGAAGAGTCAGAACTCCGGCTCCAATCAAGGGAACAATTATCGAAGTTGTAATGGATGATGATTGCACGATAGCGGTTAAAATAATTCCAAGTGTAAGCGCCCGAAACACGGTCTTGAATATTGTTCGGCTAAAAAAGCCCTCAACCCTTGCAAGTACAAGCGATTTCATAATATCAACCATAACCTTTAGGGCAATAAAAAGCAGCAACATTGCCACGACGGCTGACAACCAGCTTGAATCGCCAAGCAGATTAATGATATATTTGGCAACCGGCTTGGCTATCACGCCTATTGGAGAGGCAAATTGTAATCCGCCGGCATTTTCAAAAACACCTTCTAAAAATAGGGCTATTCGCCCAAGGAAATTGGTAAAATACTGAAGCGGGAACAATAATACGACAACTAAAACATTAAAGATATCATGAACAATGGCACCGCTGAAAGCTCTTCCGAATTCCTGCGATCGGGTGATATGCGTCAGTGAAACCAAGGTATTCGTAATGGTAGTACCGATATTGGCTCCCATCACGATGGGAATAGCGCCTTCAATAGAAATTAATCCACCGGCTACCATGCCGACAACTATTGAAGTGGTTGTCGAGGAAGATTGAATGATTGATGTAGCTAAAATTCCGATAAAAAGGCCAACAATCGGATTGGAGGTTGTAGTAAGCAGGGTTTCGGCGAAGTCCTTTCCAAACAGCTTAAACGAAGCTCCCAGGAGAGTAATTGATAATATAAAGATATAAAGGGCAATTAGAAGACCGATAGGTTTCCACAACGATTTAAGTTGAATTTTTGCAGGATGAGACAGGAAATCTAAAAATTTTCTTACACCCGGATCCAGTCTATTAAACAACTTTTGATCTCCCGAATATATTCGATTTTAAAATTGAGGCGAATATATTATCGGTCTGTTTCCAAGTCAAGGATTTATTCGAAAATTGTAGGATTTTTTTGGAATAAATGTCAAGCAATCTATTAAGGCGTCCCATACGCTAATTAGCCTGAAAGCTTTTAAGTGCCCAGGCGAGCCTTTTGCCATACTCTTTACAAGCTGTCAGGCATTCTTCACCGGGGCCATCTTTACCCTCCGAACCAACCTGAGCAAACGGACCCCATTGATTGGCACCGGTGCCATACCCGGGCATATCGTTGACAAAGCCAACCAGAACCATACCCAGTTCGATTAGCGCGGAGTATAGAGAAATCTGGGTCAACTCAATTCCTGATGTAAATCCACCGCCCGAGACAAAAACGCCGGCAATTTTATTTTTGGCAGCAGATTTCATCCAGATTCCGCCGAGTTTATCAATAAATGCTTTCATCTCATCGCCAATTGATCCCATCCGGACCGGTGATCCCAGAATCAGGGCATCGTAGTTCAAAACGTCGTCGGGATTTGTTTCCGAGGCTACAGATAACCTAACCTCAACACCGGAATCTTTCAGGCCTTTCTCTATATTTACAGCCATTTGTTTGACATGGCCATAGGCCGATTGGAAAACAATAATCGCTTTCATCTAAATACCCTTCATATAAATTCAAAATCGTTTTATTGCTCAACTAAACGAAAATTGTCTTTATTTATTTGCTAATTTTTTTAAAGGTTATCGAAAAGAGAATTATCTTCAGCTTTTTTAGCTTCATTGGTTTCTTTGTTTTTTTCGGATTCTTCGGCATCTTCGTCAGCGACCGGCAAAAGCAGAATACCGACCTCCTGCTCCTCGCGAAGGACAATCATATAAACGCCGTCAGTATCGAGTTTATCGACGATTTTGCCCATCAGATCACGAGTACTTCTGATAACTTTGCCGTTAACCCTTTTTATCAAATCGCCGATTTGCAGGCCGCTGGCATAAGCAAGCCCCAGCGTATCAACATCAACAACTTCAAAAAGGCCAAGCCGAGTTTTAACAACTGAAAATCCGAGTCTTCCGCCCCCGGCCGAAAGTATCACCGGTTCGTCCTCGGCTGTTTTCTCAGACTCCGGTCGGACAATGCGTGGCGGCCGCGTTAAATTGACCAGCGAAGAATTATAAGGTTCGTTGGCCAGATAAGTTACAAGCGGCGTTTCCGACGTAAGCAGCCAGTTGTGTCGAAAATGATTCTCATACGTGTTCCATCCGGGATTGTGTCTTTTCCAGCTTTCGGTTGCCAAAATTAACTCAAGACTATCGGATTGTATTATATGTTCAGCGGTGGCCATCGCCAGAGTCATTGCGATCACATCAAACCGATAGGCGCTCGGCTGTAATAACGGATGATCCCAAAGATAATGCTGGATAGATATCGAATCAAAAACCTGTTGAATATTTCGTCCCGAAAAAAGAATAATCAGGTTCATTAGCTGATGCAGTCCGGCCGGGGCCGCCTCAACATAGTTTTTCGTTTTTATACCCTCCAGGGGAAACAGGGCCGGATTATATACTCTGTCGCGCGGAAGATATTTCATCAGGTATATTTTTAGATTCTGTTCGACCCATTCAATCCCCGAAAGCGATGTCATCGTGGCTAAAATAGTATAACCGAGACTATCCCAAACGGCATAAAAAACCGAATCGTTGCGATTTACAAATCTTATGTCCCGCCTTATTTCCTGCTCATTTTCATAATGAAGAGGGTAAAAGGCGCGCATCAGATTTAAATTGTCAATAATAAATTCAACTTTGGGGATATCGGGATAGATGTTATCCACTGCAAATTGAGTTATATCGAATTGAAAACTGGTGTCCTCAAAAACCTGATCTTGAGCCGGAAGTGTTGAGCCGATAAAAACAATCGACAATATTAATAGTAATTGCTTCATGACTGCTAAATTAGAGTATATATTAGAACAAAATCAAGTAAATATTGGCAAAATA
>CBFCZE010000161.1:0-5516 GCA_965602655.1 uncultured bacterium | reverse complement strand
TATTCCATTCCGGTTGAGTTTGTCTCGATGCCGTTGACCGGATTTATGGCGCCGGTGACATTGGTAGGTTCGCTTGTTCAGCATACGGCCGAGACTTTGAGCGGCCTGGCGATAAGTCAACTATTCAACCCGGGGGCACCAATACTGTATGGCGGCTCTCCGGCGATATTTGACGTCAGATATGAAACAACCCCGATGGGTGCGATCGGGACGATGATGATTGACTGCGCCTATAACGAAATCGGCAAATACCTCAATTTACCGACGCAGGCCTATATCGGCCTCAGCGATGCCAAACTTCTTGATGCTCAAGCCGGTCTGGAAACATCGATGGGAGCAACACTGGCGGCCTTATCCGGAATAAATAATGTATCCGGACCCGGGATGCTCGATTTTGAATCGCTCTTCAGTCTTGAAAAGCTGGTTGTTGATAATGAGATTTGCGGTATGGTCGAGCGTATGCTAAAAGGCATTGAACCGAAAGAAGATTTTCCATCGCAACCCAGATTCGAAGAAATGCTAAGAGATGAACATCTCTTAATATCCGATCATACGCGGCGCTATTTATCGGAGGAAATTCATTTCCCCGGCCCGGTAATTGATCGCGCTAATCGATCACGGTGGCAGGAGGAAGGCAGTCGGACACTGGGTGAGAGAGCCAAAGCGGAGGTTGAAAGAATAGTCTCCGAATATGAACCGATTGGATTGGCCGATGAAACTAAAAATGAATTAACCGACTTGATGTTATCCGAGGCCAAAAAGTTTGGGATGAGCAATCTTCCCAAAATTTGAAAATGCAATCAATCTATGAGATAGATATTAAGAATACGAGCCCGACTGAGGCGGCAGTTCTTGAAGCGCAGGGTATCCCGGCCAATGTTCACCCGGAACAAAGAATTATTGAGCTGGTTCAAAAATCTCTGACAATATACAATAATCTGGCCAAACCAAAAGGAATCACAAGAGAGATTTCTGTGGAACAGTTTGAAACAATTTATAACGGTAACGGAAAAAATGAAGCCGAAACACCTCTTGGAAATATTTTTAAGCTATCGGACAGGCTTGCTTTATTCGCCGTAAGTATTGGAGACGATATTTGCAGGGAAATATCGAAGCTTTTTGCGCAGAATGATTTTGCTCTGGCTTCGATGCTCGATTCGACCGCTTCCGAGGGTGTTGAAAATGCGGCCATATATATCGAACAAACCTACGCCGATTATTTGGGTGCAAATGATAACTCTTCATTTGAGGTCGTCTCGCGTTTTAGCCCCGGCTACTGCGGCTGGCATATCAGTGGCCAGAGAAAATTATTTGATTTTCTTAATCCGGAAGAAATAGGGATTAATCTAAATGACAGTTTTCTTATGAAGCCGATTAAATCGATCAGTGGCGTGATTGTGGCGGGCAAAAAGGAGATATTTGATTTTCCTGACGATTATATTTTTTGTGCCGACTGTAATGATCATTCCTGCCGGAACAGAGTTTTTTCATATCCGGGGAGCAACAAATGACGGAAAATAACAAAATAGATTCACACGGATCTTCAGCTGTCCCACTGATCGACAATACTTCCGGAATTACGTCATGGGTGCAAAAATTAATATGGGCTGTTGTTATTTTGGCCGGGCTGTACGGTCTGTATCAGGCAATATCACTGGCCTGGGTAGGCGATGATGCCTTTATTTCGTTTCGATACGCCAAAAATCTCATTGATGGTAATGGTCTGGTTTTTAATATTGGCGAGAGAGTAGAGGGGTACACTAATTTTCTCTGGACGATTATGATTGCCGGCGCCATGCTAATCGGCTTTGAACCGATTCTTTTTACCCAGGTTGTTGGCATTGTTTCATACATATTCATATTCCTGGTACTAATTTTTCTGTCAGTAAAATTGTCCGACCAATTAGAAACGAAAATATTTGTACTTCCAATAGCCGCTATAGCAATCATGCTTCAATACGATTTTCAGGTCTGGGCGACATCCGGTCTTGAGACTACCTGGGTTACGGCCCTGATTACTTCTGCCTTTGCTATTTTAATTTTGGCTGAATCGAAAAAAACATTTCTAGTGGCCGGAGCAGTTCTGATACTGGCGGTTCTGTCACGTCCAGATGCGATGATTTTCTATATTATGGCACTGCCATATATTTTGCTGCAAAGCAAAAAACCTGGTCCGAATTTGATTTATTATATAATTCCATTAGTAATAATCTATCTGCCGTACTGGATAGTTCGATTTTCTTATTATGGCTATCCTTTCCCAAATACGTATTACGCCAAATCGGCTTATCTTTCATGGTACTCCCAGGGTTTTATTTATCTTTGGACATATATAAAAACATATTACGTGCTGATTCTTCTGCCCCCGGCGATTGTTTTAACAATTCCACGTTTAATCAATCAATTTAAAAGCGAGAAATCAATTACCGAAAAAAAACACAGGCTATGGCTGTTATCTACTCTGTTTATTTTACCGTATATATTTTATGTGGTTCGTATTGGGGGTGATTTTATGCACGCTCGCTTTTTTATTCTGATTACTCCCATCTGCTTTCTCATTTTGGAAACAGTTGTATTCACTTTGAATATCAAAACCATTCAAAGGCTTGGGATAAGTATAATTATTGTTCTGTCGGTTTTATTTCGCTGGGATCAATTTTCGCAGGAGCATGCTGTTATCAGCGGAATAATTGATGAACGCACCTATTACCCGACCGAAAAAATAGAGCAGGCCAAAATAGACGGTGAGAGAATAAAAAAATATCTCGGAGGACTTGATGTTGTTTTTGGCTTTTATGGCGCTAAGGCGATGTTAATGTATTACTCAGAGACTCCGCTTGCTATTGAATGTCATGCCGGTTTAACCGATGAATTTATTGCTCACCGGCCCCTCAAATGGCGAGGTCGGATAGGTCATGAAAAGGGTGCTCCCGAATCATATATGGCCGAACGCAGAATAAACTTTATTGCGATAGATACTAGGCCGGTTACTCCTGATATTGTGGGTGTAATTTCATTTGAGGGAACGACAATGCCGATTAAGTATTATGAGAACAGATTAATGGATACGCTAAAGAAAATCCCCGAAATCGAGTTTGTCGATTTTCAAATATTCCTGGATGCTTATATTGCCAACGTGCCCAATGTTTCAACAGAAATATTACTGAAGGATTTTAATCAATTCAAGAATTATTATTTCGATGTTAATAAAGATACATTGCGTTACAATATTTTTGTTGATAACATCAATGAAAGAATGAGTCTAAATAATGGTATTATAAACTAATAGTACATTTAAAATAGAAAGAAGGTTGTATGAATATATTTGAGGAACTGTCCAAAAGTCTTCAATCCGGAGACACCGAAGCGGTAGCCAGACTGACCCAACAGGCAATTGATGAAAAAATGGAGCCAAAGGATATTTTGGATAACGGGCTCATCGCCGGGATGGCAGTCGTGGGGGAGAGGTTTAAGCTCCATAAGATATTTCTGCCCGACGTACTACTTGCGGCCAGGGCTATGTATGGCGGAATGGATTTACTGAAACCGTTGATGATAAAGGAAGGTATCCCATTGATCGGCAAGGTTGTCATCGGAACCGTGAAGGGTGACCTGCATGATATTGGCAAAAATCTGGTTGGTATAATGCTGAAAGGGGCCGGGTTTGAAGTAATCGATTTGGGAAAGGATGTTGCCCCGGAAAAATTCGTCGAAACGGCCAGGAGAGAAAAGGCAGATGTAATCGGGCTGTCGGCTCTTCTGACAACAACGATGGTCGGCATGAAAGAGGTGGTTGAGCTGGCCAAAGAACGGGGAATTGGCGAGCGCGTAAAAATTATTGTCGGCGGGGCGCCGCTGAATTCGGAATTTGCCGGCGAAATCGGGGCCGATGCCTATTGTTTTGATGGTATCAACGCTGTGGAAACGGTCAAAAGGTTTTTGGGAAGAGCCTGAAGGAAAACCAAAAAAGATTCAAATGAAAAATATTCTTGGTAGAATAAAATCGGGCGAAATTCTGGTGGGCGACGGCGCTATGGGTACGATGCTTTTTAAAAAGGGCCTTAAAATGGACCAGTGTCCGGAGAAGATAAATCTTGATAATCCCCGGATTCTTGAGGAAGTTGCGCAATCGTATCTGGAGGCCGGAGCCGATATAATTGAAACAAACAGTTTTGGCGGGTCACCTCTGAAACTGGCCTTGTATTCCCTTGATAACAAAACCGAAGAAATAAACAGGAAAGCCATCCAATCTGTCCGTAAAGTTATTGGTGAGAAAGCCTATCTTTCTTTTTCATGCGGTCCGACCGGACGGATATTAAAACCGTACGGTAACACTGATCCACAGGAAATTTTAGATTCGTTTAAAAGACAAATAAGTATAATTGTATCCGAAGCTATTGATATGATCTGCATTGAAACCATGACCGATATACTCGAGGCCAAACTGGCTATTGAGGCAGCCAGATTTATATCAGCAGATATTCCGATTATCGCAACCATGACCTTCGATCCAACACCAAATGGATTCTTTACAATTATGGGCGTCAGTGTCGAGCAGGCATGCAAAGAATTGGTCGAGGCCGGGGCCGATATTATAGGTTCCAACTGCGGTAATGGTATTGAAAATATGATTAAGATTGCTTCGGAATTCAAAAAGTATGCGACCGTTCCGCTTATAATTCAATCCAATGCCGGTTTGCCCAAAATTAAAGATGGTGAGGCTGTTTATTCCGAGTCACCCGAATTTATGGCCGACCAATGTCAAAAACTGCTTGATATCGGGGTAAATATAATCGGCGGTTGCTGCGGAACAACTCCCGAACATATTGCCGCCATCCGACAGGTTGTTGATAAGTACAATTTGGGCAGAAAGAGTGCATGAACAAATTTGATAAACATTTCTGGATTCCTTATATAATTCTGCTGACTCTAATTCTGATTCGGCTAATTCCATTCTTTTATCCGGAATCTCGAACCTGGGGATTCAATCATCTGATATATTTGCCGGATGAGTATTCGTTTGCCTTTCTTGGTCTGGCGGTGTTTGCTTTGATTTTACCATTTTGGAAAAAATCAGAAAAATGGAGTGAGGGTTTTGTTGATAAGTTTTCATTTGGTTTTTTTGAAAGCTCGGCCAAGTTTATCAATCGATTAGTTTTCATAATAATTATAACTGCGTTATTAATTGTTTTTTCGGCTCCGACTCATTTTCTCGGCGACGGCTATGATGTTATTTATAATCTTGCATCCAAAACCGGCATACATATCAAGTGGAGCGAGGTCGCCATAACTCAGTTTATGATATTCTTTCGATCCCTTCTGGGCGATATGAGTGAAGAAAAAGCTCGTCTTGCTTTTCAAACGGTATCAATCACTTCCGGTTTTTTCACTCTTTTTCTGCTTTTTTTAATCTGTCAGATAATCAGCGAGGATAAATTCAAAAGATATTTGATGTTTTTTGTATCACTGATATCCGGAGTTATGCTTCTGTTTTTTGGATACGCCGAGTATTACCC
>CBFCZE010000160.1:0-5543 GCA_965602655.1 uncultured bacterium | reverse complement strand
AAGTTAGAGTACTTATGTTCAAATTTACCAGACACTTAAGCTGTTGTTTGCTGGGAATATTTCTAATTATATTTCCATTTCAAACCTCTTTATCCGGGATCGTAAAAAAATATGAGCCGCCTCTGGGAGCCGATGATCTGTTTCTCATCGGTTTTGGCGAACTAACGTTTCATTCGCTTTCGGTGAATGGCAATGTTGACGCGTTCGAGTCGAGCAATCCCTGGCTAAAAGACGGTTTCTCGGGCAATTACCGAACGTCATTGTTTGCCAATGGAAACCTCTCCCGAAAGTTGTTTGTCAATGGAGCGGCCATTGTCGATTCGCGCGTTGATGATGAGTACCGCAATGTTGACCCATCGATATTCAGATTAAAAATGTCGGTTAAATCAACTGAGCCGTTATGGGACGACTGGCGTTTTACGGGGGAAGGGATGTATGACCCTCAGCGCCAGTGGGAAATGGGCAATCTCGATGCCCGATTGTTGACCCAGCCTCAAAAACCGGCCCGCCTGGAACTTCTAGCCCGGCTGGAATCAAACAAGTATGGTTATATTGAGGGCGGATCGCTCCGGCCGAGTTTTAATAATTCGACCTTCAGTCTGCATCGTCGTTCGCTGTTTGGTCTTTTTGCCGATATTAATCACGGCCAGCTTGGATTTGAAGCGGTCGGCGGCAAATTAGAGGGTAAATCATTTCGCGAAGGGGCGTCGGTGGGTATTCGAGCCAATGGCACAACCGGACCGTACGATTTATCCAATGCTCCGATAACCCGCGGCAGCGAGGAAATAAAAATCGAAGTTCGCGACCGGTTTGACTCATCGACAGTTATCTCTTCTAAAACATTACTTTCAGATATGGACTACAATATTGATTATCTACGCGGGCGAGTGATACTAAATGAGCCGGTAGCCAGCGAGACAATAGCTTCCGATCCGGTATTTATTGTAATCACTTACGACTATCAGCGGGACGAAAACGATGCCCTTGTCGGTGGTCGTTTTAGTCTCCAACCGGGTGACGAATTCGATGGGGGTGTATCATGGCTGCACCGTTTCCGCGATAATAACGCCGTTGGTGTCGGTGAAGATGAACCGGATGATCTGGGAGCGGTTGATGTAACCTTTGATATTGATAAAGTCGGCCGCGGATATTTGGAATTTGCCAATTCCGACAGCGATGATATAAACGGCGGCAATCAGGCCTTTCGCGCCGGAATAGTGTCGCAGGTTTCGGAGGAATTGTCTGTTTCGGCCAATTTCCAGAGGATTGACGATTTGTTTTTGTCTTTCACCAATTCAGATTTGAATCCAACCAAAAATCAGCAGAGACTGAATCTTGGCGGCACCTACGATCTGAATGAAAAACAGTCATTTAATCTGTCCTATGGCAATATTCTCGGACTCGAAGCCGGGGGGCAGTACAATCCGTATCCCGGTCGCCGCGACGAGAAAAAATATGTTATCGGTTACCGTAATAAATTCAGTAAAGCTTTTAAATTGGGCCTGATGCTGGAGCAACGTGATGTAAAGAATAAAGATAATTTATCCGGCGAAGATAATCATCAGCGGCGAGTTATTGTTAATATGGATGGAACCAGAGAAAAGTTTGGATTTCTGAGACAATTTTCTTACGGTCTGCATTATGAGCTTATTACCTTTAACAACGACCTGAATCTCGGGACTATGGATAACAATACAAATCAAGCAGCTATTTCACTTTCCAGTAAATCTGAAAAGGGTCATTATGTTGAGTTGGTTCAGAAATTGAGATACCAGGATTATACGGATTTCAGCATTATTAACGAACGCGAGGACGGAACCTTTATAACGATTCGTGTTCAGCCTCGTAAAGATTTAAGTTCGCTTCTTACAGCGGAATACAAACGCTTTACCCGACCGGGTGACAATCTATCCTTGTGGCAGGATAGCCCGTTTCAGATTCAGCGGTCGGGAACGTTTGCCCTTGAATATCTTCCATTCGAAAATCTGAAAACTGTCGGCAAGGTTGGCCGGCATGACCAGCAGCGCTGGGTGGCCGACTCAACCTCGCGCAGTACCGATGATTTCGCAATGGGGCAGCTGGTCTGGTTTTATAATCACCATCTGTCGGTAACGGCCGAAAGCGAATTCCGTAATATCAAATTTGTTGGAACCTCACCCTCTCGAAACAGAACATGGGACTTGGGATTTAAGCTTAACTGGAACAAAGATCGTTTCAATCAGCTGACCGGCGGGATAGTCAGACGTCAGCAGATATCGGAATACTCCCCGACACCTGAAATAAAAGCGGTTTCTTATATCCTATTGGCCGGAGGATCGGTATCGCTGAGTAGAAATATTTTCGCGAGAGGTTCGGTGAAAACGATTTTGCTTCGGGAAGCGCTTGAGGATGAAAAAACATATCTCCAGATTGAAGCGGGATATGAAGGAAAAAGCTGGTACCGTGTTTCAGTCGGTTACGAGCGGATTGAAAATGATACGAAAAACTATCCCGATCGGTATTACCGTGGTCAGGGAATCTTTATTCGGTTAACCGGGAAAATTTAAGGATCGGGGTAATTATGAATACAAAAAATAACAATATGTTTAAAAGCAGTAGTAAAATTATAACTCTGTTGATTATCGGACTTTGTTTATTAACTCCAATAATGGCTTTCGGTCTGGATAATGCAAAACCGGATAGTACGGTCCGTTGTGATATGCAAATAATCAAAGCAGTCGATTCGCTAATCGCATCTCCCGGATCAATACTTACCTATACTATTCAAGTTAAAAACCTGGATAATTATGATCATGAAAATGTTCTGGTAAAAGACGGTATCCCTTTATATACAACTTATGTTCAGGGAAGTGCTGACAATAACGGTGTCTATTCATCGACTTATAATCAGATTGAATGGGAAATTGATCGTTTAAAAGCCGGGACAACAATTGAATTATCATACGAGACGCAGATTGATGCAGATACACCAGATTTAACCGAGATTCGTAATACGGCCAAGATTTCCTTACCAATAATAGTTTATAGTAATCTGGTTATTACTAAAGTAAAAGTAGAAGCAAAACCGAAACTGGAAATTATTAAACAGGTTGATAAAGCCACCGCCTTTGCCGCGGATACGCTTCATTATACTTTGACCGTCTCAAACAATGGTGATGCCAAGGCTTACGGTGTGGAAGTTTTTGATAATATTCCGGAGTTTACTTCGTATCTTTTGGGCAGTGCGACAAATGGTACATATGATGCTAATTTCAATCGAATTGACTGGTATATTCAATATTTATGGCCCGGGGAATCGGTTGATTTGAATTTTTCGGCAATTATCGATTCTGATACACCGGTGCATACTGTCATTACCAATATTGGTACGATAATTCAGGAAAGCGGTAATATTTCCGATACGGTTGAAACAACGATAATACTGCCTCCGGCACCGAAGCTCAATATCATCAAAGAAGTTGACAAGTCTACGGCTTATGCCGGTGATACCTTATCTTACACTCTGACTGCTTCAAACACCGGCGACGTTGCCGCGGAAAATATTGAGCTTGTTGATAATATCCCCGAGTTTACCGCATATATTCCCGGAAGTTCGGCTTATGGAATCTATGATTCCAATAATAACAGCCTTAGCTGGCTGATAACATCTCTTGATCCGGGTCAGACAGTCGTTTACAGTTTTAAGGCGTCCATTGTTGAAGGTACTCCGGCTCAGACTGAAGTTGAAAATATCGGCTATTTTTATTTTGTAGAAGAAGAATACGCCGATACGGTCAAGACGACTGTATTACCGTCGCCATATCCAATATTAAAGATGTCAAAATATGTCGATAAATCATCGGCTTATGGCGGAGATATATTGACTTATACTCTTCAAGCCGATAATATCGGCGATGTTGATGACGAATCAGTTACTATCGTCGATAAGATGCCTCAGAATACTGTTTATATCTCCGGTAGTGTAACCGGCGGAGCAGTTTATAATGCGCAGGAAAATCAGATTGAATGGTCGGGTGTTATTTCGGCCCACAGTTCAACCGGAGAAATGACTTTTAGCGTTGTTGCCGATGATTTCACTCCGGCACAGACAATAATAACCAATATCGGCTCGATAGTTTTTCCCGATAGCCTGGTTTCGGATACGGCCAAAACCACAATTGTACTATCCCCTGAGCCAAGATTGTATATGGAAAAACAGGTTGACAAGTCATCGGCCTACCCCGGTGATACGCTAACCTATACCCTGATAGTCTGGAACGGCAGCGAGGTCACCGCCGAAAATATTAATGTC
The DNA here is from genome assembly GCA_965602655.1 of uncultured bacterium. Taxonomy (GTDB): domain Bacteria; phylum Zixibacteria; class MSB-5A5; order GN15; family PGXB01; genus JAAERC01. The sequence continues at coordinate 1,252 of CBFCZE010000160.1, read as the reverse complement.
ATTGATAATATTCCAGATCATACCACTTATGTTCCGGGCACCGCCTTTGGCGGAAGTTACGATTCCGGTTTGAATCAGCTTGGCTGGACAATCGAGAGTCTTGATTCGAATCAAGAATATTATCTCAGTTTCCGAGCCATTATTGTCGCCGGAACACCTGAGCAGACGGTAATTAATAATATTGGTACTGTTACCGCCCCCGGCATACCTGACTCGGATGAAGTCCAAACTACCGTTTTGGGTTATCCCGATCCGGAACTGTATATCGAAAAGCAGGTGGACAAAATCACGGCCTATGCCGGTGATACGCTGACTTATACATTAATTATCTCAAATTTAAGTGCCATACCGGCTGAAAATGTAAATGTCGAGGATTATATCCCCGAATTTACAACCTATGTCCCCGGTACCGCTTTTGGCGGCAATTATAACGAGGATTTAGAATTGTTGACCTGGACGGTTGATTATATCGAAGCGCCGTACCCGGCCTACCTTAGTTTCCGGGCTGTGATTGACCGAGATACGCCGGATAATACAGATATAATTAATACCGGTTCGGTTGTTCTTCCGGATGAAAAGATTTCGGATGATGTTAAAACAAAAGTATTACCTTCGCCGACATCGGAATTGGAAATCATCAAAAAAGTCGATAAAGCAACTGCATTTGCCGGCGACACATTAACATATACCCTTGATATAACCAACATCGGAGAAGAAACGGCCCGGAATATAAAACTCGAAGATTATATTCCTGATTTTACAGCTTATTTGCCCGGTTCAGCATCAAATGCGACCTATGATGATACAAATGATCTATTAAACTGGCATATCGATTATATTGAGCCGGGTGTAATGGTAAGCAGATCATTCAAGGCTATAATCGATTCGGATACTCCGGTGCAAACGGAGATCATTAATACCGGTTCGATAGTCCTTCCTGATGGTAAAATTTCGGATGACGTGACAACCACCGTCCTGCCGACTCCTGAACCCGAATTTGATATCGATAAAAATGTTGATAAAGCGACAGCTTTTGCCGGTGATACGCTGACGTATACAGTGCATGTTTCTAATATTGGTGAAGTAAGCGCCTTGAATGTAGAGGTTGAAGATTTTATCCCCGAATATACCACCTACATTCCTGTTTCATCGTCAAATATTAATTATGATACGGACAATCAGCGCCTGAGCTGGATAATTGAAAACCTGGATCCGGGTGCATCCTCCAGTACATCATTTAAGGTTACTATCA
>CBFCZE010000159.1:0-5566 GCA_965602655.1 uncultured bacterium | reverse complement strand
AATATCATAATAGCGGCCACCTCGACAATCTTGGTATCAAGGGTGGTGAGTTCATGGTCGGTTTTATATAGCTGAGAAACCTTGATTTTATCTTCCTGCTTGAGAAGTTCTTCAAACGGTTCAACCTCAAAAGCATAATTTAAATTATCTATCAGCGCTTTATAATCGGGCAGGGCGGCCTGGATTAAATCTTTATCGGTTATTTGCCCCAGGAGATTTTCATTTTCATCGACTACCGCCATCGCCGAGAGACGATGCTTAAACATCATATTGGCAACATGCTTAAGTGTATTATCGGGAGTTACGGTAGCAATATTACGGCGCATGATATCTTTGACCGTCAGTTCTTTTTCAACTTTGACAGCGCTCTGCCAGATAATATCTACAATATCGGCGGCGGTTTCAGCCGATTTAAGAAGATCCAGACTGGCCTCATTACGGGCAAAGGCGGCAAAAGCCGAGAGAGTTTGCAGATACAGTTTTGAAATATGCGACGGCGTCAATAGCACCACAACCACATTTAAAGGGATATTATCGGGGGTTTTTTCTCTCAAGCCATTTTTGGAAACACCCAGTCCGATAATCAGATCATCGACTTCGTCGGTTCGCGCGTGAGGAAAGGCAAATCCATGGCCATACGAGGTATTTTCAATCTCCTCCCGTTCAAAAATCAAATCCCTTATTTTTAATGCATTTATGCCGGGACTATTTTGATTTAACAGACTCAGAAGTTCGCTTATGGCCGACCCTTTGGTTTCGGCCTGTAAGTCGGCGACAATATATTCTTCCTTGAGCATATTACCAAGCCTCATCGTTTATATCAAACCTCCGTGCAAGATTGTTATACTCTTTTTTCAATTACCGGCGGGGCGACAATACCGCCCGAGACTATAAGTTTCAGTCCTTCTTCGACAGTAATATTTAAAGATATAATTTCTTCTCTGGGAGCAAAAATAACAATACCCGAAACCGGTGTGGGGGTGGATGGTACAAAAACGCCGACCAGTTCAATCTGATCGTTCGATTCGTTGACAAATTTTATCTTTGATGTCAAAAAGCCGACCACCCAGGTCCCTCGCCGCGGATACTCGAACATTACTACTTCCTTAAAAGCCTCATTACTCGGTTGTGCCAGAGCTTCTATTAACTTTTTTGCCGCCAGATAAAATATCCTCACAATCGGCAATTTTGTCAACAACTTATCGCCACGCTTATAAATCGAGGCACCCACAATGGAACGGACAAAAAAGCCGGTCAATATTATTATTAGAATGGTTGCGATAATTCCCAGACCGGGTATTGAGTAGCCCAGGAATTTTACAAGATAAGGCGAGAGGATACCGTCAATTGCTTCCAGAAGAAAGCGAAGGACCACATAGGTTAAAATCAACGGTACTACGACCAGCACCCCCGATAGAAACTGCCTTCTTAAAACGTCTTTGGCTAATTTGAAAATAGATTTCATTTTTCCATACCCTTTATAATATTCGGCCAGTCGAAGCAAATTATAAAGCGGTGTGACAAATAAATTCGACAATAGAAAGAATGAATTGAAAAAGCTGTCATTTATGGCAATGCAAATAGGACGGCTGATTCCATCGCAAATTTCAGAATCGGTTCGGGATAGATGCCAAAAATAATCACACCGATTACGCCAAGCACCAGAACCAATCGGGCAGCCGGATGAATATTGATTTTTATATCAGAGACGTCAGGCGAAAAATACATCATTTTGATAACGTTGGCATAATAATAAAGCGAGACAACGGCCGTTAAAAGTCCCAGAATCACCAGCCAGTTATATCCGGCTTCAATACCGGCGGCAAAGACCATATATTTGGCGGCAAATCCTCCCAGCGGAGGAATTCCGGCTAATGATAATAAAAATATCGCCATACAGGCCGCAAGCGCCGGTGATGATTTGGATAGGCCCGAATAGCTTCTGATATTATCGGAACCTGTTTTATCATTAAATATAGTGGCCACGGCAAAAGCACCCATATTGGCAAAAAGATAGATAAACATATAAAATCCGGTTGAGGCGATGCCAAGCTCCGAAACCGCCACCATACCTATCATCAGATAGCCAATCTGGGCAATAGATGAATAGGCCAGCATTCTTTTAATATTGTGTTGTCGGAGGGCGGTGACATTCCCCAGTATCATGGCCGCCGCCGCCATCACGGCAACTATTATTCCCCAGTCAAGAGGCCGCATAACTTCGTCGGAGAAGGCGACCAGACCATGCACAAAAATCCGGGCAAAGGCGACAACGCCAGCCGCCTTGGAGCCAACTGACAGAAAAGCGGTAATCGGCGTCGGCGCTCCCTGATAAACATCAGGCACCCACATATGAAACGGCACCAACGCTAATTTGAAGCCGATACCGGCAATTATCATAACAATTGCCAGAATTAATCCGGGACCGATTTTCCCGGCCGACAAAAAGAGCAGAGAAAGATTTATCTTTATCATGGTCAGATCGGTCGTCCCGGTGAAACCATACAAAAGCGATAAGCCATAGAGAAGAATGGCCGATGAAAAAGCGCCGACAATCAAATACTTTAATCCGGCCTCGACCGAAATCTTGCTGTCTTTGTAATAGGCGGCCAGAACAAACAGCGGAATAGTTGTCAGTTCCAAACCGACATAAAGAGAAATTAATTCATTGGATGAAGAAAGAAACATCATACCAACAGTCGAAAACAGTAACAATCCGTAATATTCGCCCCGATGATTTTTAATTTTTTCGGAGGCCAGGCCAAACGACGAACCAACCGCCATAAAAGCCGAGCCGAGGAAGATAACCTTGAAGAACAACGCCAGAATGTCGGAGTTGAACATATTATTAAAGGAGATGCCGCCGTGGAAATTATAAAGTAAAATAGCGGTTATGACCAAACCGGCCATTGTCAGATAACCAACCGAATCTGATTTCCGTCTTTTGGTGCCGACATCAAAGACAATGACCACCAATGCCCATAAAAACAAGAACATCTCCGGAATAATCAGTTTCAGATTGTAATCAAACGTTTCCATTATATCTACCGTGCCATTAATTGAACCAGGTTCTCAATAGTAGCTTCCATAAGATCTGACAGAGGAGCCGGGAAAAAGCCAATAACAACTGTCAATAAGGCCAGCGGGCTGACAATTATCAGTTCCCTGATATTTATTTCTGTTAAGCCGCCCCATTTTTCTTTGTTAAATTCGCCGAGGAACATCCGCTGTACCATCCGAAGCATATAGCCAGCCGTCAGCACAACGCCAAGCACCGCCAGAGCAGTCAATAATTTGAAGTATGGGATGCCGCTGGCAAACGAGCCGATAAAGACCATAAACTCGGAAACAAATCCCGACATACCCGGCAGGCCGAGCGAGGCCATCGAAAAGAGAACCATCAATCCTGTATATACCGGAATTTTCACACCGAGTCCGCCAAAGGCGGCGATCTCACGAGTGTGAGCCCGGTCATACAACACGCCGACCAAAAGGAAGAGGGCGCCGGTTATCAGGCCGTGACTAACCATCTGGAACATACAGCCGGTTATGGCCGTTACCGATGTAAAGGCTCCCAGGGAGAGCATACAATAGCCCATATGCGAAACCGATGAATAGGCCACCAGTTTTTTCAAATCTTTCTGAGCCATCGAAACCAGAGCACCGTAGATGATACCGATTAATCCAAGAATAGCTATTGGTATGGCAAAGTAACGGGTTGCTTCAGGTAACATCGGCCAGGAAATACGAAGCATACCGTAAGTTCCCATTTTAAGTAAGACACCGGCAAGAATCACCGAGACAGCCGTGGGCGCTTCCACATGAGCGTCGGGTAACCATGTATGGAACGGCCAGACCGGAACTTTGATGGCAAAAGAAATGAAGAAGAAAACGAAGCAGAACAGCTGCATTCCGTGTGTCAAAAATCCGGGCGCCGTTTGAATCAACTCCAATATATTCAGCGTATGCGGCTCGGAGGTGAAATAGAGAACAAGTATGGCCACCAGCATAAAGATCGACCCGAACAATGTGTAGAGGAAGAACTTGATTGCGGCATACTCTTTTCGCGGGCCACCCCAGATACCGATTAAGAAATACATCGGGACCAGCATCACTTCCCAGAAAACATAGAACAGGAAGAAATCAAGGGCGCAGAAAACGCCCATCATGCCTGTTTCCAGAAGCAAAAAGAATACAAAATACTCCTTCACCCGATTGACAATATTAAACGAAGCAACAATCGAAATAAACGAAAGCAGCCCGGTTAAAAACAACAGGGGGATCGAGATACCGTCAACGCCAAGAAAATAATTGGCACTAATTGTCGAAATCCAGCTTAACGGGCCTTCCAGATAATAGAACTCTGCCGTATGAGAATAATTAAAGAAATAATCATAAGTCAACCAGAATGAAAGGACCATCGGAATAAATGAAAAGAAGGCGGAGGTCCATCGTATCAGGCCGAATTTTTCCTTTGGTAAAAACAACAGGACGGCACAGCCGACAAGCGGAATAAATATCAAATAACTTAGTATTGGAAAATCCATATCTTTATTTTATCCTCCTAACCTTCTGATTCGGTTTCAACACTCACCTCTGCCGGGCGATTAATCCTCATCAGGAATCGGGCCAGGGCCACGATAACGACACCGAGGAGATAATACAAAAACCCGTAAGGGGTAACTCTATAAATAATGACTCCGACAGCACCGGCGATTATCACCAGCGTATAAAACTGCACCGAGCCGCTTTGTACATATTTAAACAGCCAGGCTCCGGCCATACAGACATATCCGGTGCCATTGACTGCACCATCGATAATATATTTATCAAACCACATCTTGGCGTCGGCCCATTTGACAGTGAACCAGCCGGTAAAATTAACCAGGCCGTCGATAATATTGGCATCGTACCACCACATCCCGCGAGTAATTGCCAGCGTCGGTCTGATAATTATTTTGTCATAGATTTCATCGATATAGTATTTATTAAACAAAAGTGTATAAAGCGGTTTGAATTTTTTCATTAGCGAATCGGCCGAAATTTTCTTCCTATAATAAATCGTATAGGCCAAACCGATTCCGGAGACAGCTACAATTGTCGAGACGACCATCAGAATGTAGTTGGGGCCGTGATGCTGCAGTTCGCCATGATAGACAAACGATGAGAAACCGTGTGACAGCCACGGCAATCCGACCCACCCGGCAAAGACAGACAAAAAGGCCAGCACCATCAACGGTACCGTCATCGATTTTGGCGATTCGTGCGCATGGTCAAATCGTTCCTGATCGCGAGGCTTGCCGGTGAAAGTTAAAAAGCAGAGACGGAACATATAGAACGCAGTCATAAATGCAATCAGCAGAGTGAAGAACATAAAGACCGGGTGCCCCAATGTGGCCGCGACAATTTCATCTTTTGACCAGAATCCCGACAGCGGGAATATCCCGGCAATCGACAGCGATGCTATAAAGAAAGTCATAGTCGTGACTTTCATCTTTTTGGAAAGCCCGCCCATTTCCTGTATATCGTTAGTATGCACCGCATGAATCACCGAACCGGCTCCGAG
>CBFCZE010000158.1:0-5653 GCA_965602655.1 uncultured bacterium | reverse complement strand
ATTATCATAGGTACCAGTGGTAAAATTTGTATGTGAATAGAGATTGGGATCGCCACGCCAGCGATTCAAATCGGCCCGCAAATAAAGCCCGACATCCGTTCCAGCTGCAATATTCGTTGTAGCATACGAAACAGCTGAGGCCGAACCGGGGAAAAGAATAGAAGGTGAAGGGTTACTAAAGTTTGTATAATATCCGAAATTATTCTGCGCATGCCATCCCGCGAATTCTTTCATTAGCGTCCAGTTCTGAGTTCCACCTGAAAAATTCAAAATGGAATTGCCAATTCTTAGATTCATTTTTTCAACGCCATTTACGTAGAATGTAGGCGGTATAGCAAAGCTCTGGGCTGTAAATAATAAAACCAACAACAAGGTTATTAGGAAAAATTTGAATTTCATGTTCATGTACTCCAATGTGCCATATTAAAAAAATATCATTTTTCAATTATTTGGTACGCATATTCTATGCCAGGAAATGCACAAACTTATTGCGTTGCAGGGCTATAACTTACGAAATAATAACATTGAATATGCGCAACCACTTGCATAATAAGCATGCATTCGCGCGCATCTTTTAGAAGTGTCAGTCTGATTGATTTACAAATGGCATTAACTGTACAAATAAAAATCAGGGCTGTTTCCTACCCTGATTTTAAAGTAGAAATTATTCTTAAAAATCGGCGCCAAGCGAGAAGGTATATTTGGGATGATGACTGACCGTGGCTAAATCGGTTTTCCAGGCCAGGTCATATCTTAGCACAAATATTCCCAGATTGGCTCTAATGCCGAAACCAAAACCGGCATGAATATCCTGCAGGTGTGGATCACCGAAAGAGCTGCCTCCTTTGAATGTTTCATCATTTTCCCAGACCGCTCCCAAATCAAAAAACAGAGCACCGGTAACATATCGGATGGCCATCGGCAGCGGAAAATTGGTTTGCAGATAATCGACAAACGGATATCGGAACTCGAAATTAGTCAGGAAATATCTGGTCCCGTAAAATTCATAATAATCAAATCCCCGCATAGGCGTTATGACACTGGCGAAATAAAGATTATCCTCATCATATACCTGGGCATCAATGACCGTGTTTCCAATAAAATTACTGGTTCCGCCAAGAAAATATCTCTTCGGTTGTTTACCCCAGGAGGCGCCGCCGGAAAATCTTATAGCCGTTGAAAATAGTCCTTTCAGGTGCCAGTATTTTCGATAATCGAATTCGGCGGCATAAAATGAGACACTATTTCCGCCAAATAAATCGGTAGCACCGCTTATATCAAGTCTGGAACGACGACCGTTAAGCGGACCGGTTATACCCCACAGAATATTATCCTGGACAAGCGAAAATGTGGCCGTTGTCGCTTTTGTTGATCGATTGGCCCGAATATCGTTGCCATCATGAAACTTACGATCTATAAATATCTGCGAAGCCAGCAATTCGGCTCGGAAAAACTTGGAAAAAGGCAGAGAAAAACTGCTTTGCAGACCATACAACCGATCTGAAAAGAGATGATCACCACTGTCGATATAATAGTTTTTTGTATGAAAAGCACCGATGCCGAAATTTAATCTCATTCTATTATAGAAATAATAAAGCTGCAGGTTGGATTGATCAATTGTATTTACCAAATCTGTAACCAGAAATAACTGATGATCTCCGGTATAGTCGGAAAAAGCGAAAACCGACTGACCCCGGAGCCCAAAGAAGGTATCATACGAAAATCCGCCGCTTACAAAATCGGGAGTGAATTTAACTCGATAATCATATACTCTATATTCACCATTTGGCAGGAGACTGCTCTGAGCCGCCGAATCAAAAACGGCTATTTCCTCGGCCGTTAGGACGTTGCCGACCAGGCTGCTGTCTGAAACATCACTAAAGAGACCATTGACCGCATCGCTATCAGGTGTTGAGTCATCTTCGGAAACAAATATATATTCCCCGTTTTCAATCCTTGTACTATCATCCTTATCGGAATCCGTAATAGGGGGAAGAATATCCTCATCTGTTGGATTTTCCTTATCATTGTTTGCGAAACCATAACTGACTTCAACCGTGTCAATCAACTCAAGGGCAACAAAATCAGAGTCGATTTTTATAAATGAGCTGTCCTCTGAAATAGCTTCCTTTTTCCAGTTATTGAGATACTCGCCCTTGACAAACCCGGTCGGTTCAAGAACACCGTTATTTCCAGCAGGTTTTATATCCTTAAGCAGATAAATGTCCTGACCCCTGTTGTTAAATGATGAAAATGCTATCTGTTTGCCATCGGGAGACCATGACGGCGATTCGGCATTTGTCAATATATCGGTAAGGGCGAAAGTTCTGGGTGAATCAACATCGGTAAGATAAAGATTATCGATGCCGTTTCTATTGGAGACAAAACATATTTTTCTACCATCAGGAGAAACAACCGGTTCCCGGTTCTGCCCCGGCCCGCAATCTACCGGAACGATTTTTTCTGTTTCGATATCGATTGAAAAGAGGTTATAATTACCATATTCTCTGTCATAGTATATGGCCCCCCAATTAAGCGAATCGTTAACCGTTTCTTCGAAATTATTAAAAACGAAATCATTGTCCGGATGCGGGCGATCTGAGGAGAATACCAGTCGTTTTGAATCCGGATACCAATGCGGGTCCATATCGTCATATAAATCAAAATTCAAATTATAAGTCGAGTCATTTTCAATTTCATAAATAAATATATCGCGGAATCTATCGTTAAGTGCCGTAAAGGCAATTTTGGTACCGTCGGGCGACCAAACCGGTGAGAATACACTGCCAAAATCATATCGTTTTCGTTTATAAATCTTCTTATCACTAATTGTCATAAAATAAAGAGCGTCTTTGCCTTTGGTCTTGGAAACAAATGCAATTTTTTCACCATCGGGCGAAAAAGCGATACCGGAAAGATAAGAGTGCAAAGATTCCAGATCGCCGGTTCGGTGTCCTTTAACCAAGCGTTGAATAATTGAACCATCGATCGCTGAGATCAGGTATATTTCAGTATAATCGGAACGGTCGGAAAAGATAGCCAGATGATTACCCTTTGGTGAAAAAATAGGTTTTTCATTTCGATACGAAGCATCTTTTGTGTGGTCGGTTAATGCGTTAGCAATTTCCCCGGCATCCATACGTTTTGAAATTTCTGGCCAGTAGCGCCTCTTCATCTCCTTGGAAAAGTTCTCCCAGAATTCCGACATACTGATACCAATGGATGACTCCAGCGCTTTATTCATGGTAATATGAATCTTTCCTTTGGCCAGGATATCACCCAGTTTTTGTTTGCCATAATTATCGGCAATATAGTTAATCATCGCCGGTCCCTGATAATACTCCAGACCGCCACTAACCAATTCAGGCGAGTAGAGATAATTATTAATAGTCGCATCGCGCACTATCATATCGGCCTGATAGTGCCAGTGTTCGCGGGAACTGTATTCGGCATACCCCTCGGCATACCACAATGGTAACATAAATAACCGACGTCGAGATAGAAGCGAAGTAAACAGATTGCCAATGATCATATCATAGACGACTGCATGGGTAAGCTCGTGATGTAAAACATGATGCAAAGCCCCAAGCGAACCGCTAACCGGGACGGCAATTCTGTTTTTGGCCGATTCGGTAAAACCGCCTGTCCCTTCGCCAATCATACCGGAAATAATATTTGTCTGCAAAAAATCGTTGTGAGATGAATAAAGAAAAACCGGAATCCGTTTGTGAACTCGATAATTTAGCTCTTCTGAGACTATCACATATGACGATTCCAGGACGGTCGCCGAAAACTTGGCTGTTTCATAATGAACATCGTAAAAATAGATGTCAAAATATCTGGTCTGGATATATTGCCAGTCGAATTGATCATATTGGACCTTGTTTTTACCAAAGTAGGTAGATTGTCCAAAGACCGATCCGGCTGTAATCAATATGATAAATAATAATATAATCTTTTTGTTCATGAATAAAATAATCCGAGTTAATATTTATAAATTATTCCTTTTCCCTCTTTATATCGGCACCAAGCGATAAAAGCTTTTCCTCCAATTGATAATAAGCGCGATCAATATGATAAACCCTTAATAGTTCACTGGTTCCCTTCGCCGCCAAACAGGCCACAGCCAATCCGGCGCCCGCCCTTATATCGGAAGCCATAACACCGGCCCCTTTCAGGTTCTCCACGCCGTTTATTGTCGCTTCATCGGAGGTTACCGTAATATCTGCCCCCAATCGCTGCAGTTCCATCGTGTGCCGTAACCTATCCTCATAAATCGTTTCCCGGATATGACTTGTGCCAGATGCAACCGTCGCCAGTGCCATAAAACAGGGTTGAAGATCAGTCGGAAAACCGGGATATGGATACGTCACAATTTTTACCGGTTTCAGTTTTTTGGGGCTTTTTATTTGAATCGATTCTTTGCCTTCTGTGATTTCACAGCCCATTTCATACAGTTTGCGTGAAATCATGGTCAAATGCGACGGATCAATCCCTTCAACCGTAATCGAGCCGCCGGTAATAGTCGCGGCACTTAAATAGGTCCCGGCTACCAATCTGTCACCGGAAACCCTGTGCGATACCGGATTTAATTTTTTAACTCCTTCAATAGTGACCGTTGACGTCCCGGCACCCATTACCCTGGCTCCGGAAGAATTCAGGAAATTGGCCACATCGACAACCTCAGGATCACAGGCGGCGTTTACGATCTGAGTGGTTCCTTCGGCGAGAACCGCTCCAAAAATCAGATTTTCTGTGCCGGTATGAGAAGGTCGGTCAAAATAGATAACCGCCCCTTTTAACGGTTTGGCCTTGGCAACAACATATCCCGATTCAACCGAGATAGCAGCACCCAGATCGGCAAATCCGGCGATATGATAATCAACCGGTCGGGCCCCAATGTTGCAGCCGCCCGGTAATGATACTCGGGCCTGCCCCAAACGAGCCAAAAGAGGGCCCAAAACCAGAAATGAAGCCCGCATTTTGCGCATGAGATCGTATGGAGCGGTATCCTCAACTATATTGCCCGCATTAATAACCATCCGCATCGCTTCGGTATCGTAATCGATTTTGGCGCCCAGATGCTCCAAAACCTGCGAAATTGTTTTTATATCCCTGAGTGGCGGAATATTCTCAAGAATCGTTTCACCGTTATCAATCAGTAATGAAGCAACTATAATAGGCAAAGACGCATTTTTAGAACCATCGGTCCTAACTGTCCCTGAAAGTTTTTTACCGCCGTTTATTACAAATTTATCCATCTAAATCCTCAATCATTTAACACGTAAGCCAGGCATTTTGTTTATTTTTTTATCAACGTTAGAATAGAGTTTTCTAATGAATTTCGCAATACTAAACATTCCTCGCCCCGGTTAAGGTTATTAATTGGACAATTTTCGGAACACAAAAGACTAATTGATCAATCTTGATCATCGGCATGAATAAACGGAACCGATTTGGACCCTTCAAAATCTGACTGATATAATGAACCATCCGGACCTGAAAAAATAATTTGATTATAATTCAATATATATGGTTTTAGATATTCAGTACTGTCCAAAAATGTCAGACTATCCATAAATCCCGGTGATTCACCTGCTGTGGCGGAATAGATATATTTATGATTCCAAAACTCAATTCCATAAGCCAGATG
>CBFCZE010000157.1:0-5711 GCA_965602655.1 uncultured bacterium | reverse complement strand
TCAATTGAATCGAGCATCGTAATTCTCTCCATTATAGAGACAGGTTGAATTCCATCAACTTCTTCTCAATATCTTTCACGCCGGCCAGTTTTAGAATATCATCGGCCAATAATTTTGCTTTTTCAGTTTCTATTTTGGATATTACTTTTGAAGCCTCATTTAACTGAGATGGATTCATCGATAATTCATCAACGCCAAGTCCTATAAGCAGTGGAATGGCAAGGGGATTGCCGGACATTTCACCGCATACGGTTACCGGAATATTATGTTTTTGGGCCGCTGTTATTGTATTTTTTATCAGACTTAAAACAGACGGATGAAATGAGTTGAACAGTCCGACAAGTTTTTGATTATCCCTATCTGCGGCCAGAGTGTACTGGGTTAGATCATTGGACCCAATAGAAAAAAAGTCAACTTTTGAAGCCAGCATATCAGCCATTATTGCCGCCGAAGGAACCTCGATCATTATTCCGATTTTTATTTTTGAATTAAATTTTATTCCTTCTTTTCTTAATTCAACCATTGAGCGTTTTATCTGTCCCAGGGCCCGTTTTAGTTCCGGCAGATCAGTAATCATCGGCAGAAGAATTTTTATATTGCTTCTTTTTGAAGCTCTGAGGATGGCACGAATCTGATCCTTGAATATTCGGGTATTACCAAGCGAGGCTCTGATACCGCGCCAGCCAAGAGCTGGATTTTTCTCTATAACTGAGTTTTGATCTTTGAGGAACTTGTCTGAGCCCAGGTCAAAGGTTCTAATGATAAGCTCTTGTGGATAATATTGTTTTGCTATTGAATCATATACTTCAAACTGTTCATCCTCTGAAGGAAAATGACCCTGCTGTAAATAGAGAAACTCGGTTCTATATAAACCGACTCCGATTTTATGTTCAGATATTATCTTGTCTATCGGTCCGGGGATGTTGATATTGGCCGCGACATTTATTTTAACATTATCTTTTGTTTTCTGAGGAAAATCGGGAAGTTTTTTTAGCTGATTTATCGGCAGCTCCTTCAGTTCGGCCCCTTTTCCTTTAAGCTTTTTCCATTCATCGTCGGACGGATTTATGGTTATTATTCCCTTTTCACCATCGACAATAAGCCTATCGCCGGACCGGATTTTCTTCTGAATCTGTCGAACGCCAACAACGGTTGGTATAATTAATGACCGTGCAATCAGAGCCATATGCGAATTGGGACTGCCTTCGGTGATAATAATGGCCCGGGCGTCGCGCTCGAAAAGATTTAATACCTCCGCCGGAGTAAAGAGTCTGCCGACAAAAATGCAGTCTTTCGAAAACTGTGATATTTCACTTTCGCCCTGCCCTGCCAGATAACTTAAAATCCGATGAGAGACCGCCTCGATATCTGTAATCATCTGGCGCATATACGGATTGCGTGAACGCTGCAACGGCAGTAGAGCTTTTTCAATCTGCATGCTGTAAATATATTCGGCGCTTTTGTGTAAATTTCTGATTTCGTCTTTTACTTTATTTATAAATTCGGTATCAGAAGCTATCAGCACCTGTGAATCGAATATTTTTGCCACCGGACCGCCAATTTTTGAACCGGCGGTTTTTTGATATTTATTTAATTCTTCTAATGTTTTATCAACAGCCGTATCGAGCCGAGATATTTCATTTTCAATCTGAGAATTTTCTATTGTCCGTTCCTCGATTGACTGTTCCCATCTGTAAATAACCCGGGCGATACCATAGGCAATACCGGGCGATGCCGGAATACCTTTTACTATTGCTGTTTTCTTATCTTCAATCATAAGTCTTTTAATTATATACATTGAAGGTTAAATGATCCGGGTAATTAAAACAATAATATTATAGATATTTTAAATCACCAAAACCGGATTTAACCAGTTCAACCAAGCCCTTTACTGCCTCTTTTTCATCTTCACCTTCGGCGTAAATTGTCAATTTAGAGCCCATCTCTGCCGCCAGCATCATAACTCCCATAATGGACTTGCCGTTTACTTTAAGTCCGTCCTTTTCGATAAAAATCTCGGATTTAAATTTGGAGGCATGGCTGACAAACATGGCCGCCGGACGGGCATGTATACCCAGTCTATTAGTGATTGTTGTCGTATCCTGTGTCATTTATTACGATAAATCTAATATGTACCTTTTGCCTGCTAATTCCTTTACAATTCCTTTTAACTCCAGTGCCAAGAGTATCGGCATCAAATCCGGCACCGATCTGTTTACTTCACGAGATAGAATATCTATATGGATAGGGTTTTCCTCAAATAAATCAACAATCATTTTTTCAGATTTTGTTAATTCTATTTCCCTTTGAATTTTCCCAATTTTCACATCCCCCTTAAGTCGCGGCAATTGTTCGAAAATATCATCCACCGAAGTCAAAATGGCGGCACCTTCTTTGAGAAGTCTGTTGGTCCCCTTACTGGTTGCCGATCGGGGCGATCCCGGAACCGCAAAAATTTCACGATTCTGCGTCAGCCCATGGTTGGCCGTCGAAAGCGCGCCCGATTTCTCGGCCGCCTCGATAACAATTATCCCCTGTGATAGACCTGAAATAATGCGGTTACGTCGTGGGAAATTCGGTCCCAGCGGTATCGTTTCGGGTAAAAATTCCGAAAAGATGGCGCCCGAGCCGATAATTTTCAGTGCTGTTTTTCTGCCCTCGGGAGGATAGATAATATCAAGCGATGAACCAAAAACCGCCAGAGTTCGACCGTTGGCCTTTAAGGCCCCTCTGTGGGCGCAGGTATCAATACCCCGAGCCATACCCGAAACAATAGTTATTCCGTTTTCGGCTAATTCCGTCGCGATATTTTCCGCGAATACTCGGCCATTCTCAGATGCTGATCGAGAACCGACTATTGCAATAGCATTAAAATCCGCTTCAGTATAATTTCCTTTATAAAACAGATGAACCGGCGGATCTGAAATGTTTTTTAATGGTGCCGGATAATTCGGATCAGAGTATAAGAAATAATCCCACTTTAGTTTTTCAATCTTGTCGGCGATTTCTTCGGCTTCTTTTCGATTCTGGTTTTCCTTTATCCGTGAGGCAGCCTCGCGACTGATTCCCGGAATATCGGCCAGAAGACTGACCGGACAGTTTAAAACTTTTTCGGCCGAACCGATCATTGAGATCAGCTGATGAATCCGTTTTATTCCAACTCCATCAATCTGACTGAGAGTAATTAAATCGATTAATAGTTCTTTTCTATTTTTGTCTGTCAAGCTCATATTCAATTCGATTCAAAAGTTTCTCTTTGCCTGCTTTCGTAACCCCAGAGAAAGTAATATAATCATCTTCCTGGATTTTTAGTATCTCTTTTAAGTCATTTTTTTCAATAAGGTCAATTTTGTTTAATACCAATATATACGGTCGTTTTGCCAGATTATTATCAAAATCGGCCAATTCTGATTTTAAAAGCGCGAATGTTTCCTCGATTTTACCCTCAAAGATATCAATTAAATATATAATCAGCCTGGTTCGCTGAATATGTTTCAAAAATTGAATGCCAAGTCCTTTTCCCTGCGATGCCCCTTCTATTATTCCCGGGATATCGGCCATGACAAATGATTTGAAATCTCTGAGTCCGACAATTCCAAGATTTGGTATCAATGTCGTAAAAGGGTAATCGGCCACTTTGGGGCGGGCATCGGAGAGAACCGACAGCATTGTTGATTTTCCTGCATTCGGCAGTCCCACCAAACCAACATCGGCTAACAGTTTTAATTCGAGTGACAGCTTAAAAGATTGACCGTTGTGACCATCCTCGGCTGTACGGGGAGCCTGATTTGTCGGCGATTTGTAATAATCATTGCCATGTCCGCCGCGCCCGCCTTTGGCAATAATAATTTCTTTGTTATCTTCATCAAGATCGGCCAGGATTTTTCCGGTTGCAAGATCTTTGATAATTGTTCCCTGAGGCACCTTCACTACCACCGCTTTGCCGGAGCGGCCGGTTTTCAGAGCGCCGCCGCCCGGTCGGCCGTTTTCAGCCTTCACCTTTTTTTTATATCGAAATTCAAGCAGGCTGGATAGATTACTGTCGGCTTTAAAAACAACATTACCGCCCCGTCCACCATTACCGCCGTCGGGTCCGCCTTTGCTGATATGTTTCTCTCGGCGAAACGAAACACAACCGGGGCCGCCGTTACCGGCAACGACCTCTATTTCCGTATAGTCAATAAACATTTATCTTTCCAATTATTAATATTCAATGCAGAGATGACGGATTCAATAATAAAAATTCATAAGCTATATATTTTATATTCAATGAGTTTTGATTAAGACCGGCAGTCAATCATTTTTTGATATAGTCGGCCAGCCTTTGTCTGAAATCATTGCGATCGATATCTTTTTCAAGCAATCCTTTAAAGGCGATAGATATCTGACCGGTTTCCTCCGACACCGCCACGGCCACGGCGTCAGATACTTCCGAGATACCGATTGCCGCTTTATGACGCATTCCGAATAACCGCCGGTAACGGGGGATTTGGGTCAGAGGAAGCGTACAGGCGGCAGCGACGACTTTATCACCCTGGATTATGGCGGCACCGTCATGAAGCGGAGTATAGGGTGTAAAAAGTGTTGTCAGTATTTCTGTCGAGAGAGTAGAATTTATTTCTTTGCCGGTTTCAATATAGTTTCTCAAACCGGTCGATTTTTCGATTATAATCAAACCGCCGTACCGAAGTTCCGACAATCTATTTACCGCACGGGATATTTCACCCAATGATTTCCAATCCTCGACTTTAGTGAGTGTCTGGAAAATTCGGGAATGACCCATTTGAGCTAACATCGAGCGAAGTTCCGGTTGGAAAACAATCACCAGCACGATAAAACCAATTGTGGCCAGATTGGTAAAAAGCCATGACAACCCTTCAAGTTGAAACCAGAAGGCAATAAAGGCGACCAAAAATATCAGAACCAGTCCGGTTACCATTTGTGCCGCTCTGGTTCCTTTCATCAGGGCTAATAGTTGATATATAATAAACGAAACAATTGCGATATCGAGCACATCAATCAGACGAAATGATAAAAATCCGATTTGAAACAGTTCCATTTTAGCGGGTCTCCTTCAAAGCCTTAAACAGTTTTATAGCTTCGATTGTTTCGGCAATATCATGCACTCTTAATATATCGACACCGTTTTGAATGGCTATAATAGCCGCGGCCAGCGAACCGCCTATTCTTTTTTCCGGATACTTTTTATCGCCGGTAATCATTCCGATAAACGATTTCCGTGAGGCACCTAAAAGAACCGGGCAGCCGAATGTTTTGAATTGCTCAATTTTATTTATTATAGTCAAATTATCAATGAGCCGTTTACCGAAACCAATACCAGGGTCCAGAATAATTTTTTCGCGCGGGATACCGTTGTTCAGGCAAAAATGTATCCGCTCGGAGAAAAACTGCATTATCTCATTGACGCAATCAAAATATGTCGGTTCAATCTGCATCGTTTTCGGTTTGCCAAGCATATGCATCAAGACCACCGGCGTTCTGTTTTCGGCGATAACATCAACCATCTCGCGATCGAACCGCAGAGCTGAAATATCATTGACTATATCCGCTCCGGTCGAGATTGCCTGATTGGCTACTTCGGCTTTGGTGGTGTCAATCGAAATAGGAATATTGGAATGCTCCCTGATTTTTTTAATTATCGGAATTACCCGTTTTAGTTCCTCATCGAGACCGACCGGGTCAGAACCGGG